>JAAWBT010000040.1 GCA_022792835.1 Lachnospiraceae bacterium
GTGCGGGTATCGGACACGTAACTTCCTCCATTGTCCGCACTCTTAAAATCCAGTTTTTTATCAAGGGTGTCGGTAACTGTCACGTTGGAAGCGTCGGCATTACCGGTGTTTGTTACCGTAATCGTATAGGTCACAGATTTTCCAACCTCGACAAAGGCAGGATCAACCGTTTTCGTGACTTTTAGCTCAGGGGCAGGCTCCGGTTCGGGCTTTGTCACTGTTACTGTCACTTCATTGGTATCAATGGACTTATCCTCCAATGTGACTGTCGCCATATTATCGATGCTGCCCGCTGTATTGGCCCTGACCCAAACAAGCACATTCTTGCTTCCATTTGCAGGCACCGTTATATTTTCCCAGGTAACGGTATGGGTTTTTTCATCGTACACGCCTCCGTCACTCTCAGATACACGAGAAAAATTTAATCTCTTATCCAGTACATCTGTGATTTTTACAACTGCGCTGCTGGCGCTGTCGTTTTCCACTTTGATGGTATATTTGAATTCCTCACCTACAATGACAGCGGATTTGCTGCTGGTTTTGGTGGCTGTAAGATCCCCAATCTCCACAGTGGGATTTTTCTCCCACCGAGCTGTGTAGATAATTTCCTTATTGCCGTTTGCATCCCCGGCCGCAACCTTTTTCTGTACCCCATCCCTATTGGGAGTTACACTGGTCAGGCTCCAGCCTTTAAAGGTATACCCCTCTCGATGCGGAATCACTGTGCCATCCGAAAGCTCCTCCGTATGGATAATCGTTGTAGTAGTCCCGTCTCCATTCTCTTTGACGGTATCTGCCTGCATGACAAACTTCGGGGTTTCCGCATTTACCTCCAGCCCCATTTTTACCTGGTCCGAAAAAACGATTTCGCCCTTTACACCGTCGGTGTAGCAAACGGAGTAATAGACTGGATCAGGCTCAACCGGTTTCTTTTTCGTAATTTTGACCAGCCATCCGTACGTCGAGCCTGTTTCTGGGCTGTTAAAGTAAATTAAACTGGAAGTAGGGCATTTCCATTTTCCCTCTGCAGCAGAATAGTAAAAAGTAATGTCCTTTGGCTCGGAATGAAGATAATGGGTTCCCAAACGGCCTGCAAGACTGCGATTCCAAAGATTTACATAATAGTCTCCCTTGAGCTTCACTGTACACTGATAAGGATAATCACTTTTTTTAAAGGCGCTGACAGCGGATGTGTTTTCAATGACTTCTCCAGGTTCAATCGTTGTCTCGCCATCGTAAAATAACTTAGCGGGCGCACTGTGATTTGTCTTATCCCATGTCGAATCCTGGCATTGGATAAACACATACGGAAGCGTTACATTGCTTTTGTCAGGCGCATCCGGTTTTTCAACAGGTGTGACATCACTACCATTATTGGTAACCGTGTAATACACATATCCACTAACGTACATATAAAAGTCATTGCCAATCCCGATGCCGTGTTCATTATTCAAGTTTACCACCGTATAACCAATTTCAATGGTAGTTGTCCCCGTCTGGCTTCCCGGCTTGAAATCAACTTTAAGACACGGACGCCCATTCATGACCGATTGACTGACAGTGGCAGAGGCCACATTGGGCTTCGTGGATATGCTTGTAAGCCATGTATATCCTGTCGCATACGCACCGCCATGATTTGTATAATACCTGGTTTGGAGATAATCTGTCGCAGTACTTTGATCTGCGGTTAAGCTGACACTTCCATAACAGTCAGCTACCATGCCACTGCTCTGAACTACCAAATCAGGCCCTCCCGAAGTATTGGGACTATATTTCTCATAGGGCGACTTTGTCACATTAGATGTCCGCCCCGGGTCTGAGGCTGCATAGAGTGCAGGTTCTTCTTCCACAAAACTTTCTTCTGCCCCAAGCACCGCCTCATAAACTGCATAGACACTTTCCAGAGCTTCTGTCACGTCGCTGCGCTGGCTGAACTCTTCACCAAGAACATCCCACAGGTCGAGCACAGCGTTTACCTGTCCGCCGATCTCTTCTGCATTTTGCAGAGTAATTTGAGCAGGAGAGGGCAGCGCTTTTGCCGCTTCCAAAAATGCCCGGACTTCTTTTGGCACCGAATCTTCCGTCGGCTCCGCGATTGTTTCTGCCTCTGTCGACTCCGTGGCTTCTTCTGTCACTGCGCCTTCCACTGGCTCCTGGGTCTCTTCCGCCTTAGTTCCTGCGGGTGGCTCTGTGGCCACTTCTGTTTCGTCTCCTTCAGACGGCTCCTGCGTCTCTTCCGCCTCGGCTTCTTCAGACGGCTCCTGTGCCTCTTCCACCCCGGCTTCTCCAGACGGCTCCCGTGCCTCTTCCACCTCGGCTTCTCCAGGCGGCTCCTGCGCCTCTTCCACCTCGGCTTCTTCAGACGGCTCTGCAGTTTGTTTTGGCTCTTTCGCCTCGGGTTGTGCAATTTCTGCCGCCTTGACTGTCTCTGTCGGTTCACCTGCATCTGCAAGGGCAGCCGTTCCTGCTGTGTTTAACAGCAACCCCATGATCAGCAGTGCCGACAAAAACTTCGCCCAAAATCGCTTTTTCCCTTTTGTCGTCATCTCTGACATCCTCCTTTCAAAAACTAAAATCCTTTGGTTCTATATATAGTCAAAATTATCATTTTCAGGTACTTTGCTGCTACACTGCGAGAATCTCGTCGAGCATCTGTATAAGTTCCATGACACTTCGAAAAACAAACTCCTTATTTTCATCCTGCCAGATCAGTCTTCCCTGCCATGTGTTATGCTCCCGGAAGAGAACCTGGACCCGGAACACACCGATGCGCTCTGTGTCGTCCTCCGCTGAAGGGACCAGGGGTGGCGGAGGATTCAGGCACTTCTCCAGATCCAACAGCCCGTTCAGAAGCAAGATCATCTGCGACAGGCTCCGAAACTCTTCTTTTCTGCGAAGTCTTGGATGCCGCAGGTTTCCAGTCATAACGCCGTCCGCATAAGACATGACCGTGACTACTGCTTCTGTGCTGCCGCAGGAAATCATCCTCTCATGAAGCAAAGCGCCTCCCCCCTTCCATGTTCAGTCAGAAATCCCTCTGCCGCTGACTGTAGTTTCATTATAATAGTCCGCTGTGAACGATCCGTTCCTTTTTAGCCTGAAACTGATCTCTATTTTTCTTTCTGTTCTGGCCAGAGTGGGGCAATATGGTAAGTAAGACGGGCCTTTGAATGCCGGTATGTTTTGTGGAATGCCCGGTCAAGCCTGCCTGTCACCAGCCGGGCCCGTTCCGTGTCGGCTCCTGTCAACATGAAAATATAAGAATCAGCTCCCAGCCTGGCGACAGGATCCCCCGCCCTGAGTCCCTCCGAAAGAATCCGTTCCAGCCTCCGCATATCCGTGGAGGAAGTGTCGCCTCCTTCCAGTCCGACAATGGCAAGAGCCGATTTCTCCTCTGTGCGGGCCAAATGCCTCCGTTCCAGGGCCACAACCCCCTGAAACATCTCAAAGGTACAGAAAAATGCCTTTTCTTCTCCGTTTTCCTCACATAAAAGCTTAAAAATGTCTGGTGCCCCGGTGCTGCGCCGGCGAAGTCCCATGGCCAGTATGTACATCTGTTCTGCCCGGCCTGTGGGCGGCAGCCCCAGCTCTTCCAGCATTTTCTCTTTAAAAGCTTCATATTTTTCGATGGCCTGCTCCGGCTGCCCCATGGCGATCAACGCCTCCATGGCACAGACCGTAAAATCCTCTACGGCAAAATCAATCCTGTATGCCTGCTCACAGATCCCCAGTATTTCTGTCCATTTCTCTTTTTTCCCAAGCAGTAAAAGAAGCGCCCGGCATGCGTCCAGGTAAAGCGCCCGGTAATATTGTCTGAGTCCCATGGTCCAGTCGTTGTCATTGTCTAAAAGAAAATCTCCTTTATACAGGGAAACCGCCAGAAGGAGCTGTCTCTCCTGCTCTTCACCAGAATGCTTTCCAGCTTCCATACAGGCCATTTCAAACCGTCTCGTGTCCAGCTCCAGGCAAACCTCCGGATTCCAGACATAGCATCCCGGAAGGGTGAGCAGCAGATTTTCCTGTTCTGGAAACATGTTTTTTAGAAGTTTTCTGATTTTAAACAGCATGCGCCGCAGGGTATCGGCCGAGGCGCCGTCATGTCCCGGCCAAAATTCTTCCAAAAGTTCTTCTGAAGAAATACTCCGTTCATGATGTATAATAAAATACTGTAAAAAAGACCGGGTTTTCCTTCCGGTCTTAAGCACCGTTCCACTCTCGCTTACCTTCCCGTCTTCTATATATCCATAAGAAAACGAGCCCAGCAGTTCAAAATACAGGCTTTGTCTCTCTCTCATTTTCCCCCACCCCGGAAATAGGATTTTTACTGTCTGCCCTGTCAACCTGTCTCAGAAACTCATCATAGAGCTCTTCTCCTTTTTGCCGCGCTTTTACTGCATCCGCCAGTTCTTCAAATGCCCCCAAATATCTGGTTTTTCCTTTAAAAGTAATCTGGGCAGCCCACAGCCTGCGCTTTTTATCAAAATAAACCCCATTGTAACCGCTGGTATTACTTTTAATCAGACGCCCGTTTTTTGCCGCCCGCAGGGCTTTGAGGGCGGTTCCATCCTTAAGCCCCAAGTTCTCTTTGTAGACAGCCGCCTGCAGGCAGCCGCAGCTTTTTGTCTTCCCGTTCTGAAGAAGGGTCTGCCCCACCACAGTTTCCTTTCCACAGTCACACAGACACCTCCACCGATGCATTCCTGCGCGCTTTCCCACGTACCCTATGACCGTAAGCTTCCCAAACCGCTTCCCGATCAAATCTTTAGCAGGCGGATGACTGAGACATCCACAGCTTTTCCTGCCGCCTGAAGTCAGCTGCCCAAGCTCGGCCTTTACTTCATTGCCGCAGTCACATTTGCAGAGCCATATGATACTGCCGCCCGGACCTCGTTCTTTCGTAGGGCTGACCGCTTTAAGCTTCCCGAAACGCATTCCGGAAATATCCCTCTGTCCGGGGCTCACAACACTCATACAGCCACAGTCTCTCACAGTTCCTCTCTGCAGACAGCGGGTATCCAAAAAAATTTCGCCTCCACATTGACAGCGGCACCGCCACACCATATATCCGGCCTTTCTGCGCTCCGTAGTCTCAGCCACAGTCAAAAGGCCGACTTTACTTCCGATTCCTATCACCTCAAAGACTCCCGTCTTTTTTATATGCAGTATTTCCCTGCGTTCCCTTTTCATTTATCGTACAACACATTTTGTGTTTAGTCAACTCGTATTGTGTTTTTCAGCCCATTCTGAGAGACGTCCAGATAAAATTATATAGATACGTTTGGACAAAATAATTGCAAAAAGGGGATTGATCAGCATGAAGCTTGGCGATATTTTGAAAGAATTGTTATGTCTGCACGATATGACACAAAAGCAGCTTGCGGAGGTTTTGGATCTGTCTCCCTCCGCTCTTGGTAATTACATTCAGGGAAGCCGTGAACCGGACTACGGGACCCTGATACGGATTGCTGATTATTTTCATGTAACCACGGATTTCCTGCTGAATCACACTCAGAGAACCAACGCTTCCCACGAGGAGGAACTGCTGATCCACATTTTCCGCTCTCTGACCAGCGAACAGCGGGAATTTTATCTGGAACAGGGCCAGATTTTTATACGTCAGAACAGAAAAAAAGGATCCTCCAGCTTTTCCCCCGCCCTGCGGAAAGATAAGGGAGTATCCTAATTTAATTGACCTTTTCCCGACTTTTCAATTATTTACGGGTTTACCACATTCACCGGTGTTCCAGCTAAAAACTGCCGCACATTATCCACCGCGATATCCATCAATCTCCGCCGCGCCTCTGCGGAAGCCCAGGAAATATGGGGTGTAATGATACAGTTGGGCGCCGCAAGAAGCGGATTGTCTCCTTTGATCGGTTCTGTGGACACCACGTCCAGCCCGGCGGCCTGGACCTTTCCGTTTCTCAGCGCTTCTGCCAGATCCTCCTCCACAATCAGCTGTCCTCTGGAGTTGTTGATGATGATCACTCCGTCTTTCATTTTCCCGATGGTCTCTTTGTTGATGAGCCCTTGTGTGGAGGGGAACAGCGGGCAGTGAAGAGAGATCACGTCCGACTTCTCCAGAATTTCAGAGAGCTCTGCAAAACGGCAGGTCTCTGTTTCCAGTTCCGGCCTTCTGTGGTTTGCCAGAGCCAGTACTTTCATGCCGAATGCCTGGGCGATGCGTCCCACAGCCTGTCCGATCTTCCCAAAACCGATGATTCCCATGGTTTTTCCAGAAAGCTCGACCATGGGGTAATCCCAGAAACAGAAGTCGGGGCAGCTTTCCCAGCGTCCTTCATGGACCGCCTCGTTGTGATGGCCGATATGCCCGCAGATCTCCAGTAAAAGCCCCATGGCAAACTGAGCCACCGTCTCTGTTCCATAGGCCGGAATGTTTGTGACAGGGATCCCCCTCTCCTTTGCCGTTTCCGTATCCACCACATTATATCCGGTGGCAAGCACCCCGATATAACGGATAGAGGGGCAGGCTGCTATGGTTTCCGCCCCGATGGGGGTCTTGTTGGTAATGATCAGCTCTGCACTGCCGATGCGCTCTGTGATCTTATCTGCCGGCGTTCTGTCATAAACCGTCAGTTCTCCCAGACTTCCAAGGGCTTCCCAGCTCAAGTCTCCAGGATTTTCCGTATAACCGTCCAAAACTACAACTTTCATATTTTTCTCCTCATATTTTGCAGTAGTTTTTATCTTATACCAGGGCCCATGCCCTGTCAATGACTCTTTTCGTGTTGGCCAGCACGATGTCTGCGGCAAACCGGGCTGCCAGAGGCGCCGGGCCGACCAGGACCGCCTTATCCATATCATAATCGAAAACCTCAAGCTCCACATACATATCTTTCTTTGCTGCATAGGTACAGAGATTCCCCGTCGTCTTCAGAAGCTGCCTGTATGCCGCTTCTTTTTCTTCTTCCTTCCACTTTCCTGCCAGGAAAGCGATCCCCTTCGCCCCCAGGTATTCTGCCTCGTCAATGGCCTCCAGAAGCGTCTTCTCTGTTTTCATCCGTTCTTCTTCTCAAACCGCGTTTGTATTTAAACCCGGACCCAAAAGCCAAAAAGCACGAAGCCACCCTCGCCGTCATCACCATCTACCCAAAATACAGGGGCGGCGTACAGGCTCCATCCCCACTGTCCCCGCCCCGCCAGACAGGTCTCCGGAAACCATACTTGTCCGGGCGGCAGGGCTGATTCGGGAAATGCTTCTGCAGCAAGGAATTTCTGCCGCCTCCCTGAAAGCCATCGGTCTTGGCATGGCCGGTATCATTAATCCGGAAAACTCGGAGCTTCTGCAGTTTAATGTTCTGGGATGGCGCCATCTTCATCCCCTGGAAATTTTAAAAAAGGACTTCAATGTACCTGCTTTTCTTGAAAATCTCGGTACAGTTAATTTAATCGGGGAAAGCCAGGCAGGGGCCGCCCGCGGTATCCGGGATGTGATTCTGATCACTCTCGGGACCGGCGGGGGCGGGATGATTATGGTAAACGGAAAAGTGCTGGGCGGAGAGATCGGCCATGTTTACATTGATGAGGGAAAAGCATTCCAACAGTATTGTTCTGCCACTTCCGTTGTCTTATCCGCCTGCAGCCGGCTGGATCAGTCCCCCAATTCCCTGCCCTGGTTCTCATCGGAGGCAGAATGTCCCAGGCCGGAGATCTTCTTTCTGGCCCCCGCCATGAACGCACCATGAAATCCATCCTGCCAGCCTGGGAGGAATGGCAGAAGCCCTCGGCGCATGTGCGCCGGCCCGCCTGCGGGGTTGCTGAAGGGAAGCATTAGACTATATGAAGGTGATCTCCTTGATGTTTCCAGCAAATTGGGGCAATCTATTGACTTTCGCAAGCTCTGAATGATAAGATGAGATGTAATATTGACTCAGAAAAACTGTGAGGTGATCCTTTTGAATTTTATAATACTTTATCCAGCAGTGAATCTACCATCCGAAATGACCTTCGTTTCCTGGAATCCCAGGGAGTATTGAAAAGGACTTTTGGCGGAGCCATGCTTTTGGATACGGTGACAAACGCTTATAATAATTGTGTGAAACCCAGATATCTCTCAATGTAATCACCAATTCCTTTGCGTCCTCTGTTTATCTTTCTCAAAATGATAACATTAATTTTTATTTGGCCGGAGGAAATTACAATCATCACACCGGTTCTTTTTTTGATGAGATTACGATTTCCGCCCTCGAAAACCTATACACTGATATTTTCTTTTTTACCGCCAGCGGTGTTTCTGCTGATGTTGGTTTCACAATCGGCAGTTCTGCAGAAGGCCCCATAAAAAGAAAGATGATCCAGTGCGCAAAAAAAACCATTGCGGTCCTGGATCATACAAAAATCGGCCATACAGGCCTGAGACTGGTATGCGGGTTCGACTCTATACAGACGATCATCACCGATGACCAGGCCGACCCGAATGCTGTAGAGGCGCTGCGCCAAAAAGGTGTAGAAATGATTCTAGTGCCTGTAAATTCTCCGGAGGGACTATGATACCTACTTTTTCCTGGCAATCCATAACAGAAAATACAGGGGACAACCACCTTGATTTCTCTGTCAATATAAATCCACTGGGCATTCCTGATTCGGTAAAGGCACAGCTTGCAAATTTGGCTGATATTGCGGGAGTGTACCCAGACCCGAATTGTAACTATTTATCTTCTTGCTTGTCAGAAAAATATCATGTCTCTCCAAATCACATTTTATGTGGTAATGGAGCTGATGATTTACTGTACCGTTTAGTCTTTGCAACCAACCCCAAACACGCTATTGTTGTAGAGCCAACTTTTGAAGAATACAACCGTGCTTTAGAGTTGGTTGGGTGTGAAATACATCACTACACAGTGAGGGAAGAAAACCATTTTTTATTAGATAAAGAAGTGTTGTCCGCAATCAAGGCAGACTCTGATATGATGTTTTTATGCAATCCCAACAATCCCACCGGCCAGCTTGTAAATCCACTGCTTCTACAAGAAATTATTGAGCGCTGCCAGGATAATCATATTCTTCTTGTTGTAGATGAATGTTTTATGGAATTTCTCCCCTCTTGGAAAGAATATACAGTAAAAGAAATTGCCGCCCTAAGTAAAAATTTAATTGTAATCGACGCATTTACAAAAACCTATTCCCTGGCAGGTTTCCGGCTCGGTTTTTGTATTTCCGGTAATACGAATTTGCTTTCCGGTATGCGTTTATATGGGCAAGATTTTGCAGTGTCTACTCCCGCGCAGCTTGCCGGAATATGCGCGCTTATGGATCGTTCTTATATGCAGGGCACATACCATATTCTCTCATCAGAACGGAAATGGCTGCTTTCTGAATTGCAAAAATTCCCGCTTAAAGTATATCCTTCACAGAGCAACTTTTTACTGTTCCAAACAGCAGATAAACATATACGGCAAAAACTTTTTGAAAAAGGCATAAAAGTGAGGGATTGTTCTCGGTTTTATGGCTTGGGTCCGGAATATTGCCGTATAGCAGTCCGCACTCACAATGAAAATATCGCATTGATAAAAATACTAAAGCAAATTTATGCCAATGAAGTTGGAACCTAGGGATTTACCACATTCTCTGGTGTCCCTGCCAAAAACTGCCGCACATTGTCCACGGCAATATCCATCAATCTCCGGCGCGCCTCTGCGGATGCCCAGGAGATATGAGGCGTGATGAGGCAGTTGGGCGCCGCAAGGAGCGGATTGTCTCCCTTGATGGGCTCTGTGGACACCACGTCCAGCCCGGCGGCCTGAACCTTTCCGCTTTTCAGCGCTTCTGCCAGATCTTCTTCTACAATCAGTTGTCCTCTGGAATTATTGATGAGGATCACTCCGTCTTTCATTTTCCCGATACTCTCTTTGTTGATGATTCCTTCTGTGGAGGGGAGCAGCGGGCAATGAAGGGAGATCACGTCCGATTTTTCCAGAATTTCGGAAAGTTCTGCAAATCGGCAGGTTTCTGTCTCCAGTTCCGGTTTTTTGTGGTGGGCCATGGCCAGCACTCTCATCCCGAATGCCTGGGCGATGCGCCCCACAGCCTGTCCGATCTTCCCGAAACCGATGATTCCCATGGTTTTTCCGGAAAGCTCTACCATGGGGTAATCCCAGAAACAGAAATCCGGGCAGCTTTCCCAGCGGCCTTCATGGACCGCATCATTGTGGTGTCCGATATGCCCGCAGATCTCCAGCAAAAGCCCCATGGCGAACTGGGCCACTGTTTCTGTCCCGTAGGCCGGAATATTGGTGACAGGGATCCCCTTCTCCTTTGCCGTTTCCGTATCCACCACATTATAGCCTGTGGCAAGCACCCCGATATAGCGGATAGAAGGACAGGCTGCTATGATTTCCGCCCCGATGGGGGTCTTATTGGTAATGACCAGCTCCGCATTGCCGATGCGCTCCGTGATCTTATCTGCCGGCGTTCTGTCATAAACCGTCAGTTCTCCCAGACTTCCAAGAGCTTCCCAGCTCAAGTCTCCGGGATTTTCCGTATAACCGTCCAAAACTACAATTTTCATATCCTACTCCTTTTCCTTCTTTTAACAGTTCTTTGTCTTGTCTGCCATAAGTAAGTTCTCCCCCATTTACACACGTGCATCCAGAAACACCCGGATAGCCTCATAGACCTCCTGGCTCCAGAAGGAACCCTCGTGGGGGGCGCCTTCCACCCGGATCAGGGAAGCATCGATGCCGGCATCCCTCAGTTTATAAAAAAATGCTTTTCCCTGGGTCTGATAATCCACCACTGTATCCTGGTCTCCGTGGAGCATCAGGACCGGCGGACAGGTCTTTTTGGCCTGAAGATGATAGACCGGCTCCATCTCCCTAAGCCTCTCCCAGTTTTCTGGCGTCGGCTCTCCCAACAGAGCTTCAAAGCATTCTCGATATTCAAAGGCTTCCCCTGTCCGCAGCCGTTCCTTATTCTCCGTCAGATCTGTCGGCCCGAAACATTCTACCACAGCCTTCACTTTGTCGGAATATTCTTTGTACTCTTCTGTTTTATAACGCTCCTCATCTCCCGTGAATCCCACCAAAAGCGCCGTGTTGCCGCCGGAAGAAGAGCCGCACACAGCCACCCGCTCCGTGTCAATGCCGTATTCCTCCCCCTGAGCCCGCAGAAAACGGATGGCCGTCTTCACATCCTGCAGATACGCCGGAAAGGGATTTCCTGCGAGACAGTTCCGATGGGTCACAGTCGCCACCACA
>JAAWBT010000041.1 GCA_022792835.1 Lachnospiraceae bacterium
CCCAGTGGCTCAGGAAAAAACCTTTAAAACAAGGATCTATGGACACGGAAAGCACCTCATGGAGAGGTGCTTTTCCTGTTTGACTGACAATACCATCGGTTGACAAGAGCATACACGGTCGGAGAAGGGGGAATTTCTACATGAGCTGCGTTACTCTCTCTCCGTGTACCTCTCTGTACGCGTCGTTCCAGTGCCTTGCCCATGGGAAAATTCCCCTCTCCCCGACTCCACCTGCAGTGATTTGGCTGTTTTTCAAGGCGGACGACAGAGGCGTACTGGATGTACGCGGAGGGAGGGCAACGCGGAAAAACAGCCAAATCATGCAGACTGGAGCGAGTGTGTCCTTGTCAACCGATGGTAGTCTGGTCTACAAAAAATAGCGCCTTATCCTACCAAGACGAGGGCGCTATTTTCTGTGGGATTTTTGATTTTTTGCATGTATTGGATTAAAAATTCTTTAAATAGGCGGACAGCCAGATCATTCATTTGTTTTACAGCTACCGCTCCAGATGCTTTCTGGGGGTCTCTTTCATAAATGTGCGCACATGGGCCTCGTCCTTCAGGACCAGATGGGCGCCTATTCCGGTGGCATTTAAAGAGCCTGTGGCGCAGGCAAAGTCCGTGCACTCCTTAAGAGGCCAGCCCTGTAAGAGACCGTGGGTAAAACCGCCAAGGAAGTTGTCCCCGCAGCCGGTGGTATCCACAGGCGTAACCTCATAGGCATCCGTGAAGAAACGCTCAGAAGCATTTTTGAAAAAGCAGCCGTCGCCGCCCAGTTTTAAAACCACGTTTTTCACACCGCGGGCCAGGAAAAAATCTGCGATTTTATCCGGGTCAGTCTCCCCTGTGGCGTAGGCGGCCTCCTCCAAGCTGGGAACCATGTAGTCCACATGGGGGTAGACACAGAGCATGGCTTCCGGGCCGATGTGGTTGATATCATAAGTCATATCACAGATGGTGACGGTGCCAAAAGACTGGGCGCGCCGGAGGACATCGGCAATCCCCTCGCCGTCAAGCAGAGGAAGGCAGAAGAGGCTTCCTATGGTAATGGCCCGGGTACTCTTTAAAATTTCATCGGTGATATCATTGGCAGTCAGTTCACAGGCGGAATTTCCCTGTTTCACCAGGAAGGAACGCTCGCCGTCCTCCTTGATGACCACAATGGCCATCATCATTTCTGCCGCGCTGTCCCGAATGATCAGAGACCGGTCAATGGGCTCGTGTTCCAGGCTGGCATAGATGCTGTTCCCAATGGAATCATTGCCGATCTTTACCAAAAGGGCGGTTTTGCTTCCAAGGCGGGCCAAAGTGACAGATTCATTGTCCGCATCGCCGCCGCAGGTGACGAGGGCGGTCTCTCCCTTGGTGGTGTCCCGGCTTAAAGCATCTTGAGCGATGCCGGTAATCACAATGTCCTGAACAATATTGCCGATGCAGACTACATCAAATTTGCGGTTCATGAAAATTTGTCCTTTCTTATGTTATTGAAAATGCTTCCTTTTGATCAAATGATTTCTTCTCATTTCGTGGAGAAGCGGTAAACCGTATGAAGGTTCAGCGGGGCCTCCTCTGTAAAGGCGCAGGAGGGAAACTCGGGATGATTGACAGAATCCGGGAAAAACTGAGTTTCCATACAAAAGCCGCTTCTGTTTTCATAATGGGCGCCGCCCTTTCCGGCTTCATGCTCTTCCAGAGAATTGGAGGTGTAGAACTGGAGTCCCGGACTGTTTGTGAATACCTCCATGAAAATGCCGCTTTTCGGCGAATAAGCCGAGGCACAGGGACCGCTAGTCTCTTTTAACACATAGTTGTGGTCATAGCCGCCTCCAAATGCAAGCTGGGGATGGCTGCCGTCTATATCTCGTCCGATGGCTTTGGGCTCATTGAAATCAAAGTCTGTCCCACTGACGGGCAGCAAGGCGCCGGTTGGAATAGACTCTGCGTCCACCTCCGTGATGGCGTCGGCCCCGATAAATACCTGATGGTCTAAGACATCGCCCGCATTGTGGCCGGAGAGATTAAAATAGCAGTGGTTGGTCAGATTGCAGAAAGCCTGTGTCTTAGTGGTGACATGGTAGGAGATAGAGAGCTCATTGTCATTCGAGAGCTGGTAGGTGACACGGGCGGTCAGATCGCCGGGATAACCTCCGTCACCGTCAGGGCTTTCCATGCAAAATGTGAGGGCATCCTCAGATTCCTCCGAGACTGGCCAGAAACGGCGGCCATAGGCGCCAGAGGCGCCGTGGAGGTGGTTCTTTCCCTCATTCTGCTCCAGCTGCCAGGTCTTTCCCGCAAACTGGAACCGCCCCCCCTTGATGCGGTTTCCATACCGGCCGACAACACAGCCGAAGCTGGCGGGGTTCCGTTCATAATCCCCGCAGGTCTCATAGGCAAGAGCCACGTCAGTGGGAGTACCGTCTTTGTCAGGAACAGTGACAGACAAAATACTGCAGCCGAGATTACACAGTTCCACGGTCGTACCTTTTTCGTTGGAGAGCGCATAACGGTATACAGTTTCTCCGTTTTTCGTAGTTCCCCAGACTGTTTTTTCAAGTTTCATAGTCGTTATAATCCTTTCATTTTATTACCAAAAGCCTGTTTGGGTAATAGGAATCAGGGGCTTAAAATCAGTTTACTTTAATAGTATATGATTTGGAGTAAAAAGTCCATATTGATTTTTCCATATGAATCAAGTACAATGGGAAATTGTAAGAATGTAAACAAAGATCGGCTGGAAGTTGACGGTGACATATGGGGATCATAAAGGCAAAGAACCTGATTTATCATTATATCAAATGGGATGAAGAGGAAAAGGCGGAGGAGATCAGCGAGGCAGTGAGGGATGTAAGCCTGGACATAGAGACAGGGGAATTTGTGGCAGTGCTGGGCCACAACGGTTCCGGCAAGTCCACCCTGGCGAAGCATATGAATGCCCTTCTTCTGCCTTCAGAGGGAACCATCTGGATCGGCGGGATGGATACAAAGGAGGATGAGACGCTCCTTGAGGTCCGCCGCACGGCAGGTATGGTATTCCAGAATCCGGACAACCAGATCATTGCCAGTGTGGTGGAGGAGGATGTGGGGTTCGGTCCGGAAAACGTGGGAGTGCCCACGGATGAGATCTGGAGGCGGGTGGATGAATGCCTGAAAGCAGTGGGTATGACTGCCTATCGGCATAGTTCCCCTGACCGGCTTTCCGGCGGTCAGAAGCAGCGGGTGGCTATCGCAGGGGTCATGGCCATGGAACCGGAATGCATTGTCCTGGACGAACCGACAGCCATGCTGGATCCCAATGGGCGCAGGGAGGTTATCCGGACGGTGAGGGATTTAAATAAGGAGAAAGGGATAACCGTCATCCTGATCACCCATTATATGGAGGAGGTGATCCATGCGGACCGGCTCTATGTGATGGACGGCGGCCAGATTGCCATGGAGGGGACGCCGGAGGAAATTTTCAGTCGGGTTGACGAGCTGAAGACTTTGCGGCTGGACGTGCCCCAGGTGACGGAACTGGCCTACGGTCTCAGGAAGAAAGGAGTCCCTCTTTCACCCTGTATTCTGGACACAGAGGCGCTTGTGAAGGAACTGGTGGAGATAAAGAGACAGAGGACGGTACAATGATCACACTGAATCAGGTAGAATACAAATATAATGAAGGAACCCCCATGGAGACAGAGGCGCTTCATGAGGTGAGCCTGGAAATAAAGGACGGAGAATTTATCGGTTTGATCGGCCACACCGGTTCTGGGAAATCCACATTGATCCAGCATTTAAACGGGCTGATGAAAGCCACCGGGGGCGACATCCTCTATAACGGGGAGAGTATTTACCGGGAAGGGTTTTCCATGAAAGAGCTGCGGAGCAAAGTGGGACTGGTCTTTCAGTACCCAGAGCACCAGCTTTTTGAGGTGGACGTGTTCACCGACGTCTGTTTTGGGCCGAAAAACCAAGGACGTTCCAAAGAGGAGATAGAGACACGGGCAAAGGAAGCCCTTTCTCTGGTGGGAATCGGGGAAAGCTATTATAAAAAATCCCCCTTTGAGCTTTCTGGGGGAGAGAAACGGCGGGTGGCCATCGCGGGGGTGTTAGCCATGGAGCCGGAAGTGTTAATTTTGGACGAGCCCACCGCAGGACTGGACCCAAAGGGGAGGGATGAGATTCTGGGACAGCTTGGAAGACTTCACAGGGAACGGGGGATAACGGTGATTTTGGTGTCCCACAGCATGGAAGACGTGGCAAAATATGTGGACCGGATCATGGTGATGAACCACGGGCGGCTGGTCTTTAATGATACCCCCAGAGCAGTGTTTGCCCACTATAAGGAGCTGGAGGAGATGGGACTTGCAGCTCCTCAGGTGACTTATATTGCCCATGCCTTAAAGGCGGCGGGTTTTCCCATGAAAACAGATGTGATCACTGTGGCAGAGGCGGAAGAAGCGATTCTCCGCACCCTGGACATGGAACAGGAAAGGTGAAGAAAATCTCATGATGCGAGACATTACTCTGGGCCAGTATTATCCGGTGCAGTCGCCGGTACATAAACTGGACCCGCGGACCAAGCTTTTTGGCACACTGGTGCTGATCATTGCCCTTTTTGTGGCAGATAATGTGTTCTGTTACCTGGCGGCGGCTGTGTTTTTATTTGGAGTCATCGGGGCCTCAAAAGTTCCGGTGGGCCATATTGTAAAAGGATTAAAGCCGGTGCTTTTTCTGCTGTTATTCAGTGCAGCCTTCAATCTGTTTTTGACTCCGGGAGAGGAGCTGGCTCATTTCTGGGTGTTTACGATCACAAAGGAAGGGCTTTTCCGGGCAGGAATGATGGCAGTGAGACTGACCTTTCTTGTCATGGGAACCTCCCTTTTAACCTTTACGACCACGCCCAATCAGCTGACAGACGGATTGGAGCGGAGCCTGAGGTTTTTAAATGTGCTTCATGTGCCGGTCCACGAGATTGCCATGATTATGTCCATCGCTCTGCGGTTCATTCCGATTCTGGTAGAAGAGACAGACAAAATTATGAAGGCACAGATGGCAAGGGGGGCAGATTTTGAGACGGGCGGCCTGATAAAAAAGGCCAAAGCCATGATCCCTCTTCTGGTGCCCCTGTTTATCTCTGCATTCCGGCGGGCTTCCGACCTGGCTCTTGCAATGGAAGCCAGATGTTATCATGGGGGAGAGGGACGCACGAAGATGAAGCCTTTAAAATACCGGACGGCGGACAGGCTCGCTTACCTGCTCCTTCTGATATTTCCAACCGGAGTGGTGCTTCTTAGGGTGTTCCTTTGACGGAGAAAGTTATGAGACGGATTAAATTAGTGGTGGCATATGACGGTACCAGATACTGCGGCTTTCAGTTCCAGAAGAACGGGCCTACCATTGAGGCGGAACTAAATCGTACACTTTTGGAGCTTACGGGAGAGGAGATCCATGTGATGGGGGCCAGCAGGACAGATGCAGGCGTCCATGCCCTGGGAAATATCGCGGTATTTAATACACAGAGCAGGATCCCGGTAGAAAAATTCTCTTATGCGTTGAATAGCCGTCTGCCAAAGGACATTGTGGTCCAGTCCTCAGAAGAAGTTCCGGCTTCCTATCACCCTCGAAAATGCAATTCGCTTAAAACCTACGAATACCGGATTTTAAACCGCCAGTTTCCGGATCCTTCCAGGCGTTTAAACTGCTGCTTCTGCCACTGGTCTCTGGATACGGAACAGATGCAAAAAGCAGCGGCCTGCCTTGTGGGAGAGCATGATTTTGCCAGCTTCTGCTCGGCAGGGAGTCAGGCAGAGGATACCGTGCGCAGGCTCTACGAGGTTTCCGTGAGAAGAGAGGGGGAGCTTGTCACGATTCGTCTTGTGGGAAATGGATTTCTCTATAATATGGTAAGGATCATTGCGGGGACGCTTATGAGCATCGGCCAGGGAACCTTTCCCGCAGAGCATATGAAGGAAATCTTAAATGCCAGAGACCGGCGGGCGGCAGGAGTGAAGGCTCCGGCCAATGGACTGACCCTGATTTCCATTACCCCGGCCGGGGAGCCAAAGGAGTATGAGCGCTATACCAATGACTGGATTGACTACTGTGTGGACCGGAGCGCCCTGTGGACCAAAGGACAGGTCACGATGATCATCCACCGGTGTCTTGAGGAAGAGCGGGAGCGGATGATCGCTCATGTGAGGAAGCAGGCGTTCTGGGACGGAGCGAAAGAATTTCTGGTGAAGACGGCGGAAATTCAGGAAAAAATGGATTGACACGCCCCAAAGAGTGTACTATAATATAAAAGCTGCGGTGCTTATTTTGCGCCCAAAAACAGTCTATTGCCTGGCGGATTGTGGAACCAAAGCCCCGGAATCCTGTATCCGCTGTACAAATAGAGATCAGAACAGGAATATTTGAAAGGTGAAATCCAAGGAGGTCAAACCAATGAAAACATTTATGGCTAGCCCGTCAACCATTGAGAGAAAATGGTATGTTGTTGACGCTTCCGCATATACATTAGGACGTCTGGCATCTGAAGTCGCATCCGTCCTCAGAGGCAAGAACAAGCCTACGTTCACACCCAATATGGATACCGGTGATTACGTGATCATCGTGAACGCAGAGAAGGTTCAGGTTACCGGAAAGAAACTGGACCAGAAGATTTACTACAGACATTCCGAGTATGTCGGCGGCATGAAAGAGACGACGCTTCGGGAGATGATGGCAAAGAAGCCGGAGAGAGTCATTGAACTGGCTGTGAAGGGAATGCTTCCCAAGGGACCTTTAGGCCGAGCAATGTTCGGCAAGCTCCATGTGTACGCTGGCCCTGACCATAAGCAGCAGGCCCAGAAACCGGAAGCTCTGACATTTTAATCGAAAGGTACTGAAAGGAGGAAATTACAGTGGCTAATTCAAAATTCTA
>JAAWBT010000042.1 GCA_022792835.1 Lachnospiraceae bacterium
CCTTCACCTTGTTTTCATATCCGGAATAAGTATGGACCACATACCAATTCGCCTCTGACATATCATCACCTTATCCTTATATCACGAAATTAATACCAAATTTGATCACCAGATCCAGAAGTGCAATCAGCGCACCCAAAAACACGGATGTAAGTATCACTGCAATGGTCTGTCTTGTGAAAGACTTTCTGTCCGGCCAGATCACTTTCTTGAACTCTGCCTTCAAGCTTTTGAATAAGCTCTTTTTCTTCTTTGCGCTTTCTTCCATGTCCTTCTCGCTTTCCCTGTGCAGCTACTTCGTTTCCTTGTGCATCGTATGCGTCTTGCAGAATCTGCAGTATTTCTTGGTTTCCATTCTCTCAGGATGTGTCTTCTTATCCTTCGTCATGTTGTAATTCCGCTGCTTGCATTCCGTACATGCCAATGTAATCCTTACACGCACAACTTCCACCTCCGTTATTATTTTTTGTAATTCGGGCCAAAAAAAAAGAGCCCCTTGCTTCCATACGCTTTTTAACTATACCATGAAAACCGTATGGAGTCAAGGAACATTTATTATATTGGAAGCTCTCCGCCTTGACGCAGGGCTTGAACAGCAGCTTAACTGACGTTTTCGCCATCTTCCGGGGCCTTGTCCAGCACAGAAGTACAGTGAGGACACCGCACTGCTTCTACTGCAATCTCACTCAGGCAATAAGGGCATTTCTTCGTGACAGGAACCTCTGGAGCCTTCTCCTCTTTTTTGCGGGTCTTCTCCGCCAGCACATTCATCCCTTTCACCATGGCAAAAATAATCGCCGCCAGAATCAGAAAATCCAACACCACTGTGATGAAAGCTCCATAATTGAAAGTCGCCGCCCCTGCTTCCTGGGCTTGGGCCAAAGTTGCATAGTTGCTCCCGTCCAGGGCAATGAACCAGTTGTTAAAGTCAATGCCGCCTGTCACCAGAGTCACCAGGGGCATAATGATATCATTGGTCAACGATGTGATGATTTTCTGGAAGGCGCCGCCGATAATCACTGCAACCGCCAGATCCATCACATTCCCCCGCATAATAAACTCTTTGAACTCAGCGATAATGCCTTTTTTCTTCTTCATGAAGCCCACGCCTTCCTTTCCCCTGCTCACTGCATGGTACTGGTATATTCCTCTGCACAAGTCTGTGTATACGACAAAAGGTCCGCAAGCGCAATCGTTTACGAACCTTTTCCTAGAATAGCCTGTAGGGGAATCGAACCCCTGTTTCCGCCGTGAGAGGGCGGCGTCTTAACCCCTTGACCAACAGGCCATATATCTTGTATCTGCTATGCGAGGGATAATCGAGGCGACAAGATTCGAACTTGCGGCCTCCGCGTCCCGAACACGGCGCTCTACCAAACTGAGCCACGCCTCGATACCTTCGTAAGTATAGCCTAAATTTTGCCTATTGTCAAGAAAATTTTTAAAATTTCTTCAAAATTTTTTTATGCCGGATTTTTCTTGAATGTTCTATCCTTATTTCATCAGCCGCTGAATGGTCCTGCAGAGTTCATCCACTGACTCTTCCTTGCCGTCCCGGATGTCTTCCACCACACAAGTCTTGATATGATTGGACAGGAGGGTACGGCTGAACGCATTCAGAGCAGAGCTTACAGCCTGCACCTGAGTCAGAATGTCCACACAGTAGCGGTCTTCCTCCAACATGGCCCGAATCCCCCGTATCTGCCCTTCCACCCGGTTCAGGCGGTGGATCAGATCTTTATATTCCTTCTCGTCCCGATGTTTCCTCTTCCCGCAGTTTGCACATTCCTTTCCACAGTCCATGCTCTTGGCCGTCCTTTCCATTTTTGTCCATTGTATCACATCTTACAGGGCCAGGTCAAACAGCGAAAGCTGATTGCTCTTTGGCAAATCCCCGAAAATTCCCATGTCCGCCATCAGGTCAATGGTTCCTTTTGGCACCTTGGTCTTCTGCCAGAAATCTTCCAGAGACAGGAAACGCTCCCCGGCGCCTACGGCCTCCACCACCGCATCCGCCGCCTTGCCTCCCAGACCGTCGATGGAACTTAAGGATGGCATCAGCTTCCCGTCAATGATCTGGAACCGGTCAGCCCCTGCCCGGTAGATATCAAGAGGCATAAATTCAAAGCCGCGGGCATACATTTCCTGGACAATCCGCATATCCCTGAGCGTTCCCTGTTCCTTCTGGGACAGACTGTCCGAGCGGTTTTTATAATCCTGCAGATGGTATTCCAGCCGGTCTCTTCCCTGGCACATCAGCTCATAGGAAAAACCTGAGGCCCGGATGCTGAAAAAGGAGGCGTAATAGGCCAGCGGATAAAAAACCTTGCAGTAAGCAATCCGCCATGCCATCATCACGTAGGCCGCCGCATGGGCCTTGGGAAACATGTATTTGATCTTCTTGCAGGAATCAATATACCACTCCGGCACATTAGCCTCCCGCATGGCTGTCTCCCATTCCGGTTTTAAGCCTTTCCCCTTCCGTACTGACTCCATGATCGTAAAAGAGAGACTCTTGTCTACACCCATGCCGATCAGATAGATCATAATGTCGTCACGGGTACAGATGGCTGTCTGAATGGTGGCCTGGCCGCTTAAAATCAAATCCTGGGCATTTCCCAGCCACACGTCGGTCCCGTGGGCCAGCCCCGCAATCCGCACCAGATCGGAAAAGCAGGTGGGCTTCGCGTCAATCAGCATCTGCATGGCAAAATCCGTGCCAAATTCCGGAATCCCAAGCGCCCCAAGCTTACAGCCCCCGATATCCTCCGGCTTGATCTTCAAAGCCGACGTGTTCTGAAACAGACTCATAACTTCCTTCGAATCCAGCGGAATCTCCCTGGCATTCAAGCCTGTCAGATCTTCCAGCATACGGATCATGGTCGGATCGACGTGCCCGAGAATATCCAGCTTCAGCAGGTTGTGATCAATGGAGTGATAATCAAAATGGGTGGTGACAATATCGGAGCTCATGTCATTGGCCGGATGCTGAATGGGAGTAAACGAATGAATTTCTTCCCCGTGGGGCATAACCACAATCCCGCCCGGATGCTGTCCTGTGGTCCGGCGCACGCCGACACAGCCCTGGACAATCCGGTTGATCTCCGCGTTCCGCTTTCTGGTCCCCCGCTCCTCAAAATATTTTTTCACATACCCGTAAGCCGTCTTATCCGCCAGAGTACCGATGGTCCCCGCCTTGAACGTATGTCCCTTCCCAAAGATCACCTCTGTATACGTGTGGGCCCTGGACTGATATTCCCCGGAAAAATTCAGGTCGATATCCGGCTCCTTGTCCCCTTTGAACCCCAGGAACGTCTCAAAGGGAATGTCAAATCCCTCTTTCTTCAAAAGTTTCCCGCAAACCGGGCAGAGCTTATCCGGCATGTCACAGCCTGCGCCGCCGGAAAACTTCGTCACATCCTCTGACTCAAAATCCGAATAATGGCAGTTTGTACAATAATAATGGGGCGAAAGGGGGTTCACCTCCGTGATCCCTGACATGGTCGCCACCAGGGAGGAGCCGACAGAACCTCTGGAACCCACCAGATATCCGTCGTCATTGGACTTTTTCACCAGTTTGTGGGCAATGATGTACATGACGGCAAAACCGTTGGTGATAATAGAAGTAAGTTCCCGCTCCAGCCTTTCCTCCACTGGTTTCGGAATCTCTTGGCCGTAGATGGCCTTTGCTGTTTCATAGCACATATTCCGAAGATCCGTATCGGAATTTGGGATCACAGGCGGGCATTTGTCGGGCCTGAGGGGTGCAATCCGCTCGCACTGATCTGCAATCTTATTGCTGTTTTCCACGACTACCTCATAAGCTTTTTCTGGTCCCAGGTAAGCAAATTCTTTCAGCATTTCCTCCGTGGTGCGCAGATAGAGAGGAGCCTGGTTATCGCTGTCACCAAACCCTTGCCCTGCCATGATAATTCTCCGGTAAATCTCATCTTTGGGGTTTAAAAAATGGACGTCGCAGGTGGCCACCACCGGCTTTCCGAACTGTTCTCCCAGCTCAATGATCTTTCTGTTTAAGTTTTCCAGATCCTCTCTGCTCTCAATCCCGTGCTTCCCCTCCCGGAGCATAAACTCATTGTTGCCCGTGGGCTGAATCTCAAGATAATCATAAAACTTCACCAGTCTTGCAAACTCTTCGTCAGGGGCTCCCCCAAGAACTGCCTGGAAGAGTTCACCCGCTTCGCAGGCAGAGCCGATAATCAGCCCTTCCCGATGCTTCACCAGCTCGCTTTTGGGAATCCTTGGCCTCCTGGCAAAATAAGTCAGATGAGACATGGATACCAGACGGTAGAGATTCACCCGTCCCACATCATTTTTTGCCAGAATAATCACATGATAGGTGGGCATTTTCCGGATATTTTCCACAGAAGCCGCCCCCAACTCATTGATCCCGTCCAAACTCTCCACCCGCTTTTTCTGAAGCCGCTTCACGAATTCCACAAAAATATGGGCGGTGGCTTCTGCATCGTCCACTGCCCGGTGATGATTCTCCAGGGATACATTTAACGCCTTTGCCACCGTATCCAGCTTAAACCGCTTCAGTTCCGGCAAAAGGATTCGTGCCAGGGCCACAGTATCCACCACCGTCGGCTTATATTCCTCCCCTAAAAGAGCTGCGTTGTGTTCGATAAAACTCATGTCAAAGGAGGCGTTATGGGCTACCATAACCGCATTTTTGCAAAATTCCAGAAACTGGGGCAGCACCTTATCCACCCCCGGCTCGTTCATGACCATACTGTCGTTGATCCCGGTCAGCTTTTCAATCTCAAAGGGAATGGGAAGCTTGGGGTTCACAAAAGCCGAAAACCGGTCTGTGATCTCACCGTTCTCCACCTTGACCGCACCGATCTCAATAATTTTATTTTTTTTGGCAGAAAGGCCGGTGGTCTCAATATCAAAGACCACATACGTGTCCATCAAAGACTGGTTCCCGGAGCGGACTACCACCTCTTTCAGATCATCTACCAGGTACCCTTCCACCCCGTAGATCACTTTAAAGGGATCTGTCTTGATAGTCTCATAGCCATAGCCGGAAAAGGTATGAAAGGCATCGGGAAATGCCTGGACACAGCCATGGTCCGTGATGGCAAGGGCTGGCATGCCCCAGTCTTTCGCCCGTTTAATAATGTCCTTCACATCAGAGACCCCGTCCATATCGCTCATCTTCGTATGGCAGTGGAGCTCCACCCGCTTGACCTCACTTGCATCCTGCCTTTTGGATGTAATGTTTCCGGATCTGCGGATCCCAGTTACAGAGGCAATGGTCAATTCTCCGTCAAACTTGTCAATATTGGTCACGCCTTTGATCTTGAAAAAGGCACCTTTTTTCAGAAAATCCCTAACTTCCGCAAGCATCTCCGGCTTGATAAACATTTTCACAGTGATGGTGTCCGTAAAATCCGTCAGGTCGAAGATCATGATGGTCTTGCCGCTCCGAAGCTCCCGCTCTTCCAGGCGGATCACCTGTCCGCAGACTACCACCTCGCCCATCTCTCCGATAATCTGGTCCATGGGCACCTCGTCCCCGTCATCGAAATCGTAGCCAAATACCACGTCTTCGTGATGAACCTTTACCTTCCGGCTGTAATGGCTGTTTTTCTTAAAGGCAGGCTTTGCCGGCCGTTCCGGCTGCAGGGAGCGGTTCAAGGGTACTGGTTCTTTCTTTTCATCCAGCACCTTGAGGGGCGCCTCGTTGGAGGTCTCCTCTGGCGGTCTGCCAAAAGAAGAGTTCTTTACCACCTGGGCCGCCTGCCTTCTGGTAAGCTGCTCCTTCTCCCGCTCATGCTGTCCCTGCTCACACTCTTTATAGAGATAACGCACTTCGACGCCAAAACCGCACCGCTCATTGAAGATTTTTTCCAGCACCCGCTTTAGCTCGTCCACCCGGCTTTTTGTAACCAGATCATTTTCCACCTCTAAGGTCAGGATATCCGGTTCCGTAAATTCCCAGGCCGCCCTCCGAAATACATTGTACTCGATCAGGCTGTAGGTCTTAAGCTCCAGGAGAATGCTGTCCCGATATACCTCCATGAGCCTCTTTGGCGTATACTGAGCTGAAAGCCGGTATCGCTCCTGAATTTTCACATCTGTCTCATATCCTGAGAACAGCTGTTTCTTGATACTGGCTTCCAATATGTAAATATTCCGTTTATGGATCAGCCGCTCCGAACACAGATAGATCCGGATAGAGCTTCTGTCCCTGCTGGCAGCCACCTTCTCCACCGTGGCAAAGGAGAGGAGCTCCCGCATTTCGTCTGAAACTTTGAGGCTGGGAATAACCTCCCAAAATTGCTTCGCCATCTGATACCTCTTCCTATACTTTATTTCCTGCTAAGACTCCAGTGTCAAAAGCCTCCTCTGAAGATGGTCTCATGAACCAGAAACTGTTGACACCGGAATCCAGTTTATCAATTCCTCTCTCAAAGTTTCCAAAAGCTTGTCCTCCGGCACTTTCCGGATGATTTCTCCTTTTTTGATGAGGAGGCCCTCGCCGATTCCCCCGGCGATTCCGATGTCAGCTTCTTTTGCCTCGCCAGGTCCGTTGACTGCGCAGCCCATGACAGCCACCTTCAGATTCAAATGATCCATCCCGGCCACCATGGTCTCCACCTGGTCTGCCAGGCTGATCAGGTCGATTTTCGTCCGCCCGCAGGTGGGACAGGACACCACCTCAATGCCCCCCTTCCGAAGGCCCATGGCACGGAGAATCTGTTTGGCGGATTTGATCTCCTCCACCGGGTCGCCTGTCAGGGAAACCCGGATAGTGTCGCCGATTCCCTGGTGCAGAATGATTCCCAGGCCCAGGGCCGACTTGATATTGCCGGAATACAAGGTTCCCGATTCAGTAATTCCCACATGGAGGGGATAGCGCATCTGTTTGGCAATCAGTTCATGGGCCCTGGCACACATCAGTACATCCGAGGACTTGATACTAACCACCAGATTGTCATAATCCATATCCTCAATCATGTGTACTTTTTCAAGGGCGCTCTCTACAATCCCCTCTGCCGTGACCTTCCTATACTTTTCCAGAAAACGCTTTTCCAGAGAGCCGCTGTTGACGCCGACCCGGATTGGGATCTGCCGTTCCTTCGCCGTGTCCACCACAGCTCTCACTTTTTCCCCACCACCGATGTTACCCGGATTGATGCGGATCTTGTCCGCCCCGTTTTCCATGGCGGCGATGGCCATCTGATAATCAAAATGAATGTCCGCTACCAGAGGAATCCTGATTCTTTTTTTGATCTCTTTTAACGCCTTGGCCGCCTCCATGGTCGGCACAGTACAGCGGACGATCTCACAGCCTGCTGCTTCCAACCGCCCAATCTGAGCCACTGTCGCCTCTATATCTTCTGTCCTTGTGTTTGTCATAGACTGAATCAGCACAGGACTTCCCCCACCGATCACCCGGTCGCCGATACGAATTTTTTTTGTTTGTTCCCGATGAGTCATGAAAGCACCCCTCTCCTACTTCCCATGTGCAACTGTGTGATTAGAATAGGTATCCCAGGTCGGTTCATAATCTTCCGTCGCCTGATTTCCCCACATATCCCACCCCTCGCGCACACCCCTTGCAAAAAGTTCAATTCGCGGACCCAGACTGCAGGCTTCAATGATCGGAATAATTTCGTCAGGTTTACGGCTATGTTCGCGTTTCATCGTCCGGATCAAATTCACTTGCGATCTCGCCGGCTGCAATGTCCGATTGGGCGCACTCTTCTTCTTAATTCCAAATAAAATTAATTCTGTGACATTCCTAAAGTAAAATCCAACCCCGCGTCCGTCTGGTTCTCCGTCCTTTCGAACCTTTTCCCACACAATATTTCCTTTATACTCAAATCCCCAGGCTTCCATGACAGCAAGGCCCGCCGGAAGCAGTGCATTTGGAACCCACAAATATAAATGAGCCTTATCTCCTGTTATGTCCGATACCGGAAGCGCTTTAATGTCTTCCAGTGTCATCGTTTCATAGCGGGTAAGCCGTTTATGTTCAGGTGCAACTTTACCTGTTCTATTTTGAAACTGCCATGGCGGGTCCGCATAAATGGTATTATATCTCTTCCCCTCTGTGAATATCTGCAAATTCTGTATCGTACTTTTTAAGTCCTCCATATCCTTCGACACATTCCTTTCCGATTCCTATTGCCAATATGGGACATCCTCCATTGCGCCTGGAATCCAGTCTGTAAATCAATTTTCCCATCCAAGTGGTACTGGCCCCGTATTTTTTTATTAAAAACTGCCCGTGATTGTCCTTTTCTTTTTTAAAAATGTCATTGAGCTCCTCTGATCTTGTCACAATAACTCCCACATCAATTAACCCACAGTCAAAATAGGTCCTCATTGCCAGTAAATCCCGGTCAAAAGTCTGATCTTTACTGTTCCATTCCAAATCAAACGCAACTCTGTTTTTTAAAAAATCAATATTGTGACCATCAATATAGCCCTCAATGGTTTCCGTCTCATATGGTTTATCTGAAAAACGTCCCCTCCGCTGGACAGTCTGTCTCGGATATTTTTTTACAATCAAATCTCCGCTGATCCGTATTTCTCTCCAGCCATACGGATACAAAACATCATCAAATTTCTTCGGTATCGGTGATTCATTACCGCCCGCCTTTTTTATATCAGCTAAGCTCAACCGCAATTGACGCAGACAATTCTGTAATTCATTCCACTCAACCGGAAACGCATCATATAATATTTCCAGTGCATGGCCATAATTATAAAACTCAAATTTTTCTACAATCTCTTTGTCTATATATCTTTCGTAATTCATCCTTCTCCTCTACCTGAAAATCCTCAACACGTCATTAAACATAACAAACACCATCAATGCCATGAGAAGCAGAAGCCCGATGGTATGAACCATGCCTTCTTTCTCCCTGGACACTGGTTTTCCCCGGATAAGCTCGATGAGAATGAACACCAGCCGCCCGCCATCCAGGGCCGGAAGGGGCAGAAGGTTCAGGACTCCCAGGTTGACGCTGAGAAGAATGCTGAAGTTCAGGATATTCAAAAACACATACAGGGTTCCGTCCGACTTGCTCTGCTCCACCACCTCGCCCACCATGTTTACAATGCCAACCGGACCGGAGAGGTTTTCCACTCCCACCTTTCCAGTCACCAGCATTTTTAAGGAAGTCAGAGTGTAGCTCATCCAGTAGCGTACCTCCGAAATGCTGTTTCGCAGCACCGAAGCCGCGCCGGCCTCTTTGTTCCGGTAAGCAACAGCTTCCATACCGAGAGTCGAAGCCGTATAATAGGTCGGGGTCACCGAAATCTCAAAAGCTTTTCCGTTTCGCTCCAGGGTAAAATTTACCGGCGTATCTGCCAGTGGATATTCCTCGAAATAAGCCTGAAGCTCTGCGCCGGAGGCGATGGGCGTCCCGTCGATGGCTGTGATCACGTCTCCCATTTTTGCGCCCGCTTTTGCCATGGCAAGCTCCTCGTTAAGCGCCGTGATAATCGCCTCGTCCTCAGACGCATAATAAGAAAAGCCGGTCAGATAGGCTTCATAGGAAGGGTCAAGAATCGTCTCCCGGATCTCTCCGTCCCGCTCATATTCAATGGTAATGGGGCTTCCATCCATGGGATGACTCAGAAAATAGAGCTCAATGTCCCGCCCCAGTGTCATCTTGTGGCCGTCAATGGACCGGATCAAGTCGCCTTCTTTCAGTCCTGCCCTTTCGGCGCCATAGCCTTCGGACACATAATAGACCCGCGGCTCGTTGACCCCAGCCAGGCTTAGGACCACCACCGACAGAATGAGCGCCAGCAGAAAATTAAACAAAGGCCCGCCGATGACAACGGCAAACCGTGCAAAAGGAGATTTGCTGTTAAAGGAATTCTCACTGTCATCCTCGTCGTCCTCTCCCACCATCTGACAGGATCCGCCAAATGGGATTGCCTTCAGAGAATAACGGGTATCTCCCCTGACACCGCTTAAAATGCGCGGCCCCATTCCAACAGAAAACTCAATGACACCGATTCCATTTTTCTTTGCCAGAAGGAAATGCCCGAATTCATGGGACACTACCAGCAGGCTAAACACCAAAACCGCCAGCAAAATGCTAAAAATCATGCTTTCTTACCACCTGTCTTTGATATAACGATACGTCTCTGCCTCCGTCTGAAGAATCTCCTCCAGCCCTGGAGCTTCTTTCTTTTTGTGATGAGCCATGGTCTCCCCGATGATATCTGTGATAGCCAGATAGCTGATTTCTTTCCGAAGGAAAGCAGCCACGGCCCATTCATTGGCCGCATTGAACACTGTCGGCATGGTGCCTCCAGCCCGGCCTGCCTCATAGGCCAGAAAAAGCCCGGGGAAATTTTCAAAATCCGGAGCTTCAAAATCCAGGGACTTAAGGCTCCAGAAATCCAGTTTCTCTCCTTCCATGGGCCGCCTCTTCGTATGAAGAAGGGCATACTGGATAGGCAGCTTCATATCCGGCACCCCCAGTTGTGCCATGACCGCCCCGTCCTCAAACTGTACCATGGAGTGAATGATACTCTGAGGCTGGATCACCACCTGTACATCGTCCACCCCCACGCCAAAGAGCCATCTGGCCTCCATGACCTCCAGACCTTTATTGACCATGGTGGAAGAATCAATGGTAATCTTGTGGCCCATGGCCCAGTTTGGATGCTTCAGAGCATCCTCCAGACCTACTCTGCCCAGCTCCTCCCTGGTCCGTCCGCGAAAAGGTCCGCCAGAGGCAGTCAGAAGGATTTTCGAGATCCGGTTTCCTTCTTCCCCCCTTAAGCACTGGAAAATAGCGCTGTGCTCACTGTCCACCGGAAGGATTCGGACTCTCTTGTCTTTTGCCAGCGGCATAATCAGATGCCCTGCCGTCACCAGAGTTTCTTTGTTCGCCAGTGCAATATCCTTTCCCGCCTGGATCGCCGCAATCGTAGGGCGGATGCCAATCATCCCCACCACCGCCGTCACTACAGTGTCCGCCTCCTGCAAGGTAGCTGCCTCCAAAAGTCCGTCCATACCGGACAATACACGAATATCCGTATCTGCCAGTCGGACTGCAAGCTCCTTAGCGGCCTCCTCATCTTGAAGGCTCACAAGTTCCGGTCCAAACTCCCTGGCCTGAGCCTCCAGAAGTTTCACATTTTTTCCCGCCGACAAAGCTATAACCTTAAGGTCCGGATTCTCTCTCACCACCTCAAGAGTCTGGGTCCCGATGGAGCCAGTAGAACCCAGCACCGATATTTTTTTCATAATCAGTATTCTCCTTAAAAGCCTTTTTTTATCCCAAAAATCTGCTCAACGCATCGGTTCCTTCCATTAAAAATACGATCGTATAGTAAATCCCCGGAGCCACAAAGATCACGCTGTCAAACCGGTCCAGAATTCCCCCGTGGCCGGGGATCAGCTTTCCGTAATCCTTTACGTCATGATTCCGTTTGATGGCCGAGGCAGCCAGGTCCCCGATCTGGGAAATGACCGCTCCCACCATACAGATCACCGCACAGTGAAGCGCAGGACTTTCAAGGGCTCCTGCCAGGTTCTCTGAAAAAACCGCGCCGAAAATCCCGCCCAGAAGTCCCGCTCCCAGGATCCCGCCGATTCCACCCTCCACCGACTTTTTCGGGCTTAGGCGGGGCGCCATCTTATGTTTCCCGATGAGCATTCCCACACAGTAGGCGCAGGTATCGCAGCCCCAGGAGCTCAAAAACACCAGCCATACGAGAAGCTTCCCTCCAGCCATGACTCTGGTCCGGTAAATGTAGGACAGCATCACTGCCACATAGGCCAGACCGAAAAATGCCGTCATCACCTGCCCCGCCGAATACTTGGGAAAGGTAAACACATAGACTGCCATCAGGAGCATCAAAAAGGCCACGAAAAACAGGGTCGGTATGGAATCTGCTGCCGGATCCTCGAAAAAAAACAGCAGCAAATAATAGCTCAGGCCCGCCAGATAGCCCACACCGCCGAGAAGAGTTTTCTCCGCTCCCACAGTCCGGTAAAGCTCATACATGCCCACCAGGGATATGAGGCCAAGGGAAACTGCCAGCACACTTCCCCCCAGAACCAGAAGCCCGATGATCACCGCCACCAGGACAATCCCGCTTAAAAGCCTTGTCTTGAACATCCTCATACCCCTCCAAACCTTCGTTCTCTACCATTGTATTTCTCAATGGCTTTGACCAATTCCTCTTTATTGAAATCCGGCCACAAAACATCTGTAAAATAGAATTCTGTATAGGCAAGCTGCCAGAGCAGATAGTTAGAAAGCCTCTCCTCGCCGCTGGTACGGATTAAAAGATCTGGGTCCGGAAGCTCCCTCGTATCCAGATAGCTCCCGATCAGCTCCTCGCTTACCTCCTCCAGAGAAAGCTTCCCAGTCATGCAGTCCGCCATCATCCGGCGCACAGCCCTGGTGATCTCATCCCGGCTTCCGTAATTGACCGCGATGGTGAAGGTCATACGGGTATTTCCTCTGGTCTCCTCTTCCAGCCGGTTAATGCCTTCGATGATATCCTTGTCAAACCGGCTCCGCTCGCCGATCATAATGACCCGCACATTGTTTTTCTTCGCCACCTTGAGGAGCCGCTTCATATAATACCGGAAGAGCTGCATGAGCGCTCCCACCTCCTCGGCAGAACGCTTCCAATTCTCTGTGGAAAACCCGTAGACAGTCAGATATTCAATCCCTAGTCTGGCCGCATCCTCCACGCTCCGTTCCACCACCTTGCAGCCTTCCACATGGCCCATATTCCGGGGCAATCCCCGTTTCTTTGCCCAGCGACCGTTTCCGTCCAGAATAATCGCCACATGTCTTGGTATGTTCAAAATCTTCTCCTCTTCCATAAGCCCTCCATCTGCACAAAATCCCCGCAACCGCATTTTCATGCGCCCCTGTGCATAAAAGGGGGCAGAATAGTCTTACACGCCTGCCCCCCTGATCTTTCTCTATTTTCTTTTTCCCAGGTTTCTGCCCTGTGGCAAAATCCTATACGGTCATGATCTCTTTGGTTTTCAGTTCGATCTCCTTGTCCACCTTCTCGATGAACTTGTCCGTAAGTTTCTGGATCTTGTCCTCGTACTGCTTTTGCTCATCCTCGGAGATCTCTCCGCCCTTCTGTAACTTCTTGATAGCGTCATTGGCATCTCTGCGGATATTCCGCACAGCGACCTTCGCATTGTCTCCCTTTTTCTTCACATCTTTAGACAGATCTTTTCTGCGCTCCTCTGTCATCTCCGGGAATACCAGGCGGATCACGTTTCCGTCATTGCTGGGATTGATCCCCAGATCCGAAGTCAAAATAGCCTTTTCAATCATCTTGATCAGACTCTTCTCCCAGGGCTGAATCAGCAACATCCTGGGCTCCGGCACAGACACGTTGGCCACCTGCTGAATTCCGCTGGGTACGCCGTAATAATCCACTGTGATCTGATCTAACACATGAGGATTAGCCCGGCCTGCACGGATCGTGGCATAGTCGCTTTGCAGCACACTCACGGTCTTCTCCATCTTGTCTTCATAGATCTTTAATCTGTCTTCCATAATCTTAAATCCTCCCTTTTCTGTCTTACCCGTTTTTCTGTCAGGGGCCTGCCGGGCTTCGCCACACCGCACATTTTCTGTGCACTGTCCTCTTTTCTGCACGCTACTTTGCCGTCACCATGGTTCCGGTGATCCTCCCCTTCAAAGCGTTTTCGATGCTATCCTTCTCCCCCAGCCCGAATACTGCCATGGGCATGTGGTGCTCCATGCACATGATGGAAGCTGTCAGATCCACCACCGCCAACTTTTTCTCAATCACCTCTTCAATGGAAACCGTATCGTACTTTTTCGCCTGGGGATTTTCCCTGGGGTCACTGTCATATACGCCGTCCACTGCTTTTGCCAAAAGAATCACATCCGCTTCCATCTCAATGGCTCGGAGTACAATTCCCGTATCGGTAGAAAAGTAAGGATGTCCCGTCCCTCCGGCAAAAAATACCACTTTCCCTTCCCGGAAACAGCGGTCTGCCTCATCTTTGGAAAAAAGCTTTGTCATGGTTCCGCAGGCAAAGGGGGTAAAGATTTCCGTGTCCATTCCCGCCGAACGGAAAATTTCCGACACATAGATGCAGTTCATCACAGTGGCAAGCATACCAATCTGATCTGCCTTGGTCCTGTCAATGGCATTGCTCTGGCGTCCTCTCCAAAAATTCCCCCCGCCGATGACAATGCCGATCTGAATCCCTTCCTTCACAGAAGGAGCCACCTGCGCGGCCACCGCTTTCACAGTCTTCTCATCAAATCCCCGGCCTGCCGCTCCGGCCAGAGCTTCACCGCTGAGCTTCAACAGCACTCTTCTCGCTTTCTCCATGGTATCCCCTCACTTATCTCCAAAATAATCCTTATTCAGTATACCACAAGAGCGGCGGGGTATACAAGTTATAATTCCGGCTTTTAGTCAAGAAAAGAATGGCTCATAATGTAAAATTCTTCCTGACTGGGCCTGTATTCTTTCTTCATAGGGATAAGAGAATTGTCATACCGCTTCGCCTCTTCCTCGGAAATATCCATGACGGGGCTGCCCTGATAGGTCCATTTTCTTCCGTCCAGCACTCCGGGAACCAGCTCTTTCACCATCATGGCCGCCGGAAATTTCCCCTCTGCTGAACAGACATAAACTTTTTTGCAACAATCAAATATCTGTGAATCCTTCCCTTGATTTTTCCTTCCTCCTCAACCACCTTCTGCATCTTAAACAGATGGTCCTGGCATTTGTCCACGGAAAATCCTGGAAACTCCCATTCGATGATACGGGCGAACCAGACAAAGGCGCCCACATCGTAAAATGCCATCGGACGGTAGGATTCATCTGCCCTGAGGATTTCAAAGCCCGCCTTTTCAAAAGCCCGCCTCTGTTCCTGCAGATTCAGATGGGGGAAAGGCTTCTCCACCCCGGGCAATACCATTTCCACAAACTCCCTGTCGTTGTTTCCTCCGACCTGCTGTGTGATGAAAATTCCATCCTTTCGCAGCAGGCGGAATATTTCCCGTGGATCAAAAGCCCCGTGGCGATTGATCATAATGTCAAAAGAGCCGTCCAAAAAGGGGATATTCGACGGATCGTCACACTGCCGCAGATCGATGCCCAATGGCACCAGCCTTTCCCGGCACAGCTCCACATTCGGCGGATACCCTTCTGTGGCCGAAGTGTGATGAAAGGGATGATGAAGGGACAGAAGATATTCTCCTCCGCCTGTATCGTAATCCAAAAGCATCATCTCATCTCTCAAGTATTCCCGGACGATCCTGTCATAATCCCAGGGAAGGTCATCTCCCGACTCATATCGGTCCTGGATATGGGAAAAATCCCAGCCATGGATATGAGCCTGGGCCTCCTCCTGTTTCCAAAGTTGTATTAACTGCTCCTTGTTCATTTGACCTCCACCAGCCTCCTGCGATTTTTAACTTCAATCACACCTTTACTTTTTAGAGAATTTCCTGTAAATCCCCGCGACTGCCCCGCTGAGCGCTAAAAGGGCCAGAGCATTTGGGATCACCATCAAACCATTAAAGAAATCTGCCAAAGCCCAGACCAGGTCTACTTTCAGAGCCGAACCAGTGATGATAAAGGCCAGTACCAGCAGAGAATATACCTTTGCCCCAGCTTTTCCGAAGAGATATTTCGCATTGATCTCCCCAAAAAAATGCCAGCCAAGGATCGTAGAAAAGGCAAAGAACAGCAGGCACACTGCCACAAAAATGTCCCCAAAACCACCGAATCTGGTGGCAAAGGCCTCCTGGGTCAGCGCCACCCCTGACTGTCCACTTCCCAGAGCCCCGGAGGTCAGAATGGAGAATACGGTCAGGTTCAGAATCACAAAGGTGTCGATGAATACGCTGATCATGGCCGTCAATCCCTGCTCATGGGGATTTTTTGCCGTGGCCCTGGCATGGGCATGGGGTGTGGAGCCCATTCCGGCCTCATTGGAAAACAACCCTCTCGCCACACCGAACCGGATAGCCTCCCGGACGGCGATTCCCGCCCCGGCTCCCAGAACTGCCTTCGGGTTAAAAGCCCCCACAAAGATCATTTTTAAAGCTGCCGGAATCTGGGTAATATTTGAAAAGATCAGCACCAGACTTCCCACAATGTAGATACCCGCCATAAAAGGCACGATTTTCTCCACCACAGACGCCAGCCTGGAGGTACCGCCGATGAAAATAAATCCGGCAAAAACAGCCAGAACCACTCCGATGGCAACCGGCGGAATGGTAATATTCCTGGCCGAAAATACCTTAGAGAAGGCATCGCCGATGGAATTAGACTGAACCATATTCCCCATGAACCCAAGCGCCAGAATAACAAACACCGCAAAGACTCCTGCCAGGATTTTTCCAAACCTTCCTTTAAAGGCCGCCTTGATATAGTAGATGGGACCGCCGGTAACCTCTCCGTCCACCACCGTCTTATGCTGCTGGGCCAAAGACGCCTCAGCATAAATCGTAGCCATCCCGAAAAAAGCTGACACCCACATCCAGAAAATGGCTCCCGGCCCGCCGCCGAGAAGGGCTGTAGCCGCTCCGGCCAGGTTTCCGGTCCCCACTTGGGCGGCAATGGCTGTAGCCAAAGACTGGAAAGGCGTCATTTCTCCCTTTCCGCCCTTTTTCCCCTTTAAGCTGATGTGACCGAACACCAGCCTGCAGCCCTCACCAAACTTCCGTACCTGAATAAATTTCAGGCGGATTGTGAAAAATATCCCTGTGCCGCACAGGATAATGATCAAAAGTATGTCCCACAAAAATTCATTCGCTTTGTTCACCACAGATAACATGTCTTTTTCTCCTCTTTTTTCTGTTTGATTTTAAGGAAGAATCTGCTCCCTTTCTGCCGTCTCGAAGGCCACGTGCATCGTCTTCATAACAGCATGTTTCTCCTGCATGGGTTCTGGCATAAGAAAAAGAGCTGATTTCCATCAGCCCTCTAAAGAGTCGAACATCTGCCCTGTCCTTTTGCCTGAGAGATATACGTTCCCCATCCATTTCTTCGGTGGTTCCCGCTTTACACCTTCGGCGCTTTCCCATAAGACCTGCCGGTCTCCGGAAAGACTCTCCAGAGTGTCGGCCGCGCCGACGGTATTAGAGTAACATATTATGAAAGAAAACACAAGTATTATCATCCAAATTAAAAAGTCTCTTCACTAAACTCTTGATGGTATCTCTCTTCATGAAACCCATGGGTATCAATTTTATTTTTCTATTGAATTTTCCTCTGTATTTTACTAAACTAACAGTATATACACAAGGAGATTCCTGCGTCCCAGGCAGAAAGGTTCCCATCATGAATAAAACATCCAAAAATAATGTTCTGTTAAAACTCTTTTTTAGCACTCTCTATATCAGTGCTTTTACCTTTGGCGGCGGCTTTGTTATCATCACCTTTATGAAACGAAAATTTGTGGACGAGCTCCACTGGATCTGTGAAGAAGAAATGTTGGACCTGACTGCCCTGGCCCAATCCTCCCCCGGAGCCATTGCCGTCAACGCCGCCATTTTGGTAGGCTGGAAAGTGGGCGGCTTTGCCGGTATGCTGACTGCTGTTTGGGGAACCGTTCTCCCTCCCATGATCATCCTCTCTGCCGTCTCTTTTTTTTATCAGCTCTTTGCCGCAAACCCTTATGTGGCTCTGATGTTAAGAGGAATGCAGGCTGGTGTGGCCGCCGTAATCTTGGACGTGGTCTGTTCTCTGGCGTCAGGCCTGTCCAAAGGGAAACGGCCTTCTGATCTGTGCATTCTGGTTGTTTCTTTTACCGCAGTCTTTTTCTTCCAGGTCAATGTCATTTATATTATCCTGACAGCCGCCGGCGTCGGGATTCTTCTTGAAGTAATGAAACGCAGAAAGGAGAGAGCCTCCAAATGATCTATCTCCAATTGTTTCTCAGTTTTCTCCAGATCGGCCTTTTCAGCATAGGCGGCGGTTATGCTGCCATGCCTCTGATCCAGAACCAGGTGGTCCAGAAATTTGGATGGCTGACCATGCATGAGTTTACAGACCTGGTCACCATCGCAGAAATGACTCCAGGCCCCATTGCCGTCAACTCTGCCACTTTTGTGGGAATCCGCATCGCAGGCTTCCCAGGCGCCTTCATCGCCACCTTGGGCTGTATTCTGCCTTCCTGTTTTATTGTTTCCTTTCTTTCTTTTATTTATTATCGGTACAAAAACGGCTCTGCTCTGCAGAATGTCCTCTCCAGTCTCCGTCCTGCCGTCGTCGCTCTGATTGCTTCTGCCGGGCTCTCCATCCTGCAGACAGTCATCTTCAGCGGAAAGTCCATAGCTGTCTCTCACGTGGACTGGATCTGCCTTCTTATTTTTCTGGCAGCTTTCACACTCCTCCGGAGATTTCGGTGGAATCCGATTCTGACTATGCTCCTTTGCGGCGTTTCCTGCCTGGCAGCGGGCCTCATTTTTCCATCATTTAGATGACTAGTGTGCTGTCCAGATTATATCTGGCGAAACTCCGCAGGATAAATTTTCATCAGCAAGGCGGAGAAGGGAGGCGATGCGGTGGCATCGTTGACCGCCGACAACGCAGTCTGATGGAAATTTAGGCAAGGAGGTTTGCCTGA
>JAAWBT010000043.1 GCA_022792835.1 Lachnospiraceae bacterium
AAAAAACACCGTCCCCAATGACATTTCATCAAAGACAGTGCTTTCGTGCGCCGCCAGGGGCTCGAACCCTGGACACCCTGATTAAGAGTCAGGTGCTCTACCAACTGAGCTAGCAGCGCATACTCTATGTGTGCCAGAGAAGCTTGTCTCATGGGCACGGACATTATTATATATCAATGCTCTCATAAATGCAATAGTTTTTTTATATTTTTTTTATTTTTTTGTCGATCAGCCTTAAAAGGCCTGCCCGCCCTGTCACTTACAGGGCGAGCAGCTTTTATTCAACAGTTCCTCAATTTCCTTTAAGCACTTCTGAATCTTCAGCGCCTTTCTATTTAAATCCTGTTTATCGCAGAGACATCTGGATAATTTTTCCTGCATAGTCATTTTCCTTTTCAAGCAAAACACTCCCGGTGAAGTTCTTAATTCTATACTATGCAGTCCGGGCCAAAAAGTATTTAAGGTTTCACGGGTTTTCGTCCTGCTTTCGACAGGCAGCCGTCAGCTTACAGATAGCCTGCCCCTGTCTCGAAAATTTCTGCTCATACTCTGTCATAACATTTCCCTCACACAGTTCTGCATCCGCGTGCAGGTCAAAGGTCCGCGACAGGAGTTCCCAACCGCCGGATTCTATGGATTCCAGCGAATATTCAAACAACTCTCTGTTGTCCGTCTTGAATTCCAACAGACCTCCGTTTTTCAGAAAACCCTCGTACCGCTTTAAAAATACCGGTGAAGTCAAACGCCTTTTTGCATGACGGGCTTTTGGCCAGGGATCGGAGAAATTCAGGTAAATCTGATCCACCTCATCCGGCGCAAAAAAGTTCCCCAGGCTCTCTGCCTGTACATTCAAAAAACGGATATTAGGAAGTTCCTTGTCTTTGTCAAGCTTCTGTACGGCACGGATGAGCACACTGGCGTACATCTCCACACCGATATAATTGATGTCTGGATGCAGAGCCGCCATTTCAAACAGGAACTTTCCTTTTCCCATACCGATCTCCATATAAACCGGATTCTCGTTACCAAATACCTTACTCCAGAGTCCGGGGCCGGATTCCTGCTCCGTCAATACATAACTATTTTCTGCCAAAACATCTCTGGCTCCTCTCACATTCCTCAGCCTCATACTCTCTGTTCCTCTCATTTTTAGTCATTTTTTGGGGTTTACCCCCACTTTTAGCAAAAATCCCCGGAATATTCTGGGTTTTGCTTGCCACAAACAGCATTTTCCATTATAATAAATGCAATCGACAGTTAGTACTGTCTTATAAACTATTTTTATAAAGGAGTCACCGGTCAAATGAAAAAATTATCACAGGTATTTTGTCTGTTCCTTGGGGCTTTATACCTTTTTTCCGCCTTATGCGGCCTGCCGGCTCTGGCTTTGGGAGAGACTTCTTCCAATGTTCCTGCCGCAAAGCCGCAAAGCCTGGCCGAATGGCCTGCGGGGCCTTCTCTGGAAGCGGAAGCCGGCATTCTCATCGACGCCAAAACAGGAACCGTCCTTTTCGAAAAAAATGCAGACGAGCAGCTCTACCCGGCCAGTATCACCAAATTAATGACCGCTCTTTTGGTCTTGGAAAACGTCCCCATGTCAGACGTGGTGACTTTTTCTTATGAGGCTGTCTCCAGCATTGAATACGATTCCAGCAATATTGGTCTCAGCGACGGCGAGCAGCTTACGGTTGAGGACTGTATGTATGCCCTTCTTTTAAAATCAGCCAACGAAGTAGCCAATGGTCTGGCCGAACATGTAGCCGGAAGCATGGACGCCTTTGCCGAAATGATGAACAACCGGGCCCGTCAGCTCGGCTGCACCAACACTCATTTCGTCAACGCCCACGGTCTCCACAACGAAAATCATTATTCCTCCTGCCATGATATGGCATTAATTATGAGGGAACTGATTCACAATGAGGCCTTTATCCGCTTTTCTGCTTCCGATATCTATACCATCGAGCCGACTGACAAATATCCGGAGCCTCGGTATCTTCCCCAGAGCCATAAAATGCTCACCCAGTCTGAATACACTTATGAGGGAACCGTAACCGGAAAAAACGGTTACACTCCCGAGGCAGGGAATACGCTTGTAACCTACGCTTCCCGCGGAGATATGGAACTGATCGCTGTATCCATGAAATCCAACTGGAAGCATTATTCTGATACCATCGCCATGTTCAATTACGGATTTGATAATTTCACTTCCTATAACATGGCGGACGCAGACATTCCGGCTCTCTCCGAAATGGATTTCCTGTCCCCCTCCCAAAAGGTTTTTGACACCTCAGCCGCTGATTTCAGTCTGTCCGACGACGGATGGGTCATTCTGCCAAACGGTGTTGATACCGCCTCCCTTGAGAGTAGTCTGTCCTTAAACGCAGCTTCTTCCTCCAATAAGATCGCAGATATTACTTATTCCTACCAAGGTGTCCCTTTAGGCTATGGTTCTCTTCTTTTGGCAGATAACAACCATGAGCGCTTCGATTTTAATGCCCATACGCCCAAAGCCCAGTCAGACACAGAGGATAAGCAACAGGCGGACGATCAAAAAAATGAAAACGGCAAGGCTGGCAGCCAAACGCCAAATAACGGCGAATCCGACAATCAAAAACCCGGCAAAAACCCAATCGCGGGCTTTTTCTCCAACATGGTTTCCAAGGTCTCCGATAATCCCTGGCTCCTTGCCCAGGCTGCAGGCGGTGTGTTCCTCCTCTTCTTGTTTAGCCTCCTGATCCGGAAGCTCTGGCGGCTCTGGAAACGCCGTCCCCCCCAAAATCCTACTCTGGTCCGGGCGAGACAGGCCAGAAAAGATTTCCGCCGCAGATACCGCAGACGCCACAAACGGTTCCGCAGAGAAAGCGAAACCATGGAACGCAGATGATAGCTGCCAATGCGGACAAAGCTGTTCAGACAGAAGCCTTCTGCCTTGCCTTTGTCCGCTTCTTTTTTTCAAGCTCTTTCCTTTTCAGGCGGAGTTCTTCAGCTTCTGCCTCTGAGACAAACTTTAACGTCTTAACCGCAAAGATGCCGCCTCTCTCCGCCTTCTTTAATCGCAGTTTCCCTTTCATATATCCGTGGTCCTGACAGTAGGCCAGACAAAGATAATTTCTGGCGCCTGCAGGAAACCACCTCATCTTTTTCCGCAGGCTTCTCCCGCAAATATAACACTTCGTGGAAATTATTTCTTTATCCTCCATAATCTGTTCTCTGGAGGCAAACACCCGGGAAACATCCTTGGCGTACCGGTCAAAGACAATATGGAGCTCCTCCTCCTTTTTCTCCGGCAACTGGAAATAATCCACAGACAAATACTGTCTCACCGCGTCCATGTCCATTTTTTCCATGATCTTTGCCGTGTACAGGGTGTCGTCAAGAGCCCTGTGAAATGGAATATCCTCCTCGATCTCCAGATGCTCCACCGCATCTTTTAAAGAGCGGCGGCTTTTTCCGTCCTCGTAAAGAAGGCTGAACAGCTTTTGCACATCATAGTAAAGCAAGGGTTTTTTCAAAGGGTTCTTCACCCGGAAATATTTTAAATTTCTCTGAAGTTCCGTCAGGTCCATGGAGCCCCAGGTACACATCACATAATCTTTGCCGCACCATTCAAAAAAATCCTGGATGACTTCTTTAAATCCCCTTGCCAAAGAAAGCTCCTTCATATCCATCTGGAGAATTTCCTTCGTTTTATAATGGAGCTGCCGGTAGACGGTGGGCCTTATCATCTCATGGAAGCTGCTGCAGACCGCCCTGCGCTCGTCCAGCTTCACTGCCCCGATCTCAATGATCTCAAAAGGAAGGCCGAAACGCTCCCCGGCTTTTCCTCTGGGGCTCTGGTTCCACTCCAGATCCAGCACAATATAATCCACACCGGACACCTCCTTCTGTCTTTTCTGTTCTGACTGTCCGTTTTTCATTCTACCATAAGAAAGCGCTTTGCGCAATTTTAGTTTCCGCATTTTGCACTCTCCCCTCCAAGCCAAAGAACCACTTTAATTCACCAATCATTTTATCTAATAAAATATGGAAACTCAAGAAAGGACTTGACATCGTATGGAAATTATGCCATTATACAAATTAAGGTATCTACATACCTGTTACAATTTCATATGAAGTCCGCAATTCCCTTATTCAGAGTGGTGGAGGTACAGAGGACCTGCGAAGCCACGGCAACCCCCTTTTGGGAAGGTGCCAACCTGAGCGAAATATCGAACAATAAGAGGATTAGATACGAATCTATCAAGTCCGCTTATGGCGGACTTTTTTTATGCGCAGGGGCGCATAGGGAAATCAGTTGCTTACGCAACTTGCGCCCCGCGCGACGAGTAGGGGAAAAATACTCTCCCCTACTCCATTGTCCAGAAAGGAGAAATTTATGGAAAAGTACCTGTTTACTTCTGAGTCCGTGACAGAAGGTCATCCCGACAAAATGTGCGATGCGATCTCCGATGCCATCATGGATGCCATGCTGGAACAAGATCCGATGAGCCGGGTTGCCTGCGAAACCTGCTGCAACACAGGATTCGTCATGGTCATGGGTGAAATTACAACAAAAGCTTACGTGGATATCCAAAAAATTGTCCGGGAGACCGTTTTGGAAATCGGTTACGATAAGTCGGAATACGGTTTCGACGGAAATACCTGCGCTGTCATGGTCGCCATCGACGAGCAGTCCTCGGATATTGCCATGGGTGTGAACAAAGCCCTGGAAGCCAAAGAAAATCAGATGTCTGACCAGGAAATCGAGGCCATCGGCGCCGGCGATCAGGGAATGATGTTCGGCTATGCCACCAATGAGACGGAAGAGTACATGCCCTATCCCATTGCCCTGGCCCACAAGCTGGTACGCCAGCTCACAAAAGTCCGGAAAGACGGCGTTCTCACCTATCTGCGCCCCGACGGAAAGAGCCAGGTAACTGTAGAATACGATGAAAACGGAAAGCCGCTCCATCTGGATGCAGTTGTCCTCTCCACCCAGCATGACCCGGATGTAACCCAGGAGCAGATTCACAAGGACATTAAAAAATATGTGTTTGATCCCGTGCTTCCTGCCGAACTGGTGGATGAGAAAACGAAATTCTTCATCAATCCCACCGGACGGTTTGTGATCGGCGGCCCCCACGGCGACAGCGGTCTCACCGGACGTAAGATCATTGTCGACACCTACGGCGGCTATGCAAGGCATGGCGGCGGTGCATTCTCCGGAAAGGACTGCACCAAGGTAGACCGTTCCGCGGCCTATGCCGCCCGTTATGTGGCGAAAAATCTGGTGGCTGCCGGCCTGGCTGATAAATGCGAAATTCAGCTTTCCTATGCCATCGGTGTGGCACAGCCCACCTCTGTCATGGTGGATACCTTTGGAACCGGAAAGCTCACAGATCAAAAACTGGTGGATATCATCCGCGAAAACTTTGATCTGCGGCCTGCCGGAATCATTAAAATGCTGGATCTGAGAAAGCCTATATACAAACAGACTGCCGCCTACGGACATTTCGGAAGAAATGATCTGAATCTTAGCTGGGAGCGTCTGGATAAGGTTGATACGCTTAAAAAATATCTGTAAAATTTTATCTGTCTCTTCAGGAAATCCCGCCGGCCAAAGAAAGCCGGCGGTTTTTTTACCGTAACCTTTTTCGGAACCGGCCAGGGGGCTTGTGAACAGATCACTTTTATGCTAAACTGTGACAATATGACCCGGCCTTTCAGGTAAAGAAACCGGAATCTGACTGAAGAATGGGAGTGACTAATCGTGGAAAAAAGACATACACACATCGGAAAAAACGGAGAGGTAATTGTGCACAGCCACAGCGGACATGAACACAGCCACAGCACAGGCGGACACAGCCACGGTCATGTGCATACCAACACAAAAGCTGTGTTAAACCGGCTCAGCCGTGCCATCGGCCATCTGGAATCCATCCGCCGGATGGTAGAAGACGGTCGGGACTGCAGCGAAGTTCTTATCCAGCTGTCTGCCGTGAAATCCGCTATCAACAACACCGGGAAAGTGATTCTCCAAGATCATATTGAACACTGCATCGTAGATGCCGTAGAGTCCGGCGACCATGAGGCTCTGGAAGAATTAACAAAAGCTATCGACCGATTTATCAAATAGTTTGGACAGGCGGCAAAGCTCCGTCCAGGCTTCCATATTAAAAGCTTTTGGTCCCAGACTACGGAAGCCGCAGGGGGTAAAAAATAGCCCCGGAAAGCCGCAGGGCCTCCGGGGTTCTTTTTTTTAAATCTCAGTAAATGTGCAGCGCTCTTTGATCCCTGACGCGTCGATATGAAATACCACCGTCCCGTCTGCCAGAATCTCTTTTTCGTATGTAACAGCTTTTCCCTTGAATTTCTTCTTTACATATTCCTCCGGGTCAGTAATCTCTGCCTCCTCGATAAATACGTCCCGCATCTGGTTATTGGCGCACTGATTAAAAATTTCCCACACAACCTCATATTCTTTCATCATCTTCTCCCCATGTCTGTTTTGCAGCATGTCCCTGAGCCGGCCGCTGCCTTCTACTGAACATCCGTATCACTGGTATAAACCAGCGCACACATGCCCGCCCCCACATGGGCTCCGATCACCGGGCCGATGTCTGCAATGATAGCCTCTTTGATCAGCCCCCGCGCAAGAAGTGTTTCCTTCAGTTTTTCGGCCAGCTCCAAATTGGCGGCATGTCCGATGACCACTGTCTGCTCGCTGCTCTTATACCCCTCCGACTCAATCTTCTGGCAGAAGGTCTCCAGCACCTTCTTCGGACCGCGCAGTTTGGCCGCTGTCACTAGTTTTCCTTCCTTATCCACAGAAAGAAGCGGTTTCACTCCCAGGGCAGTTCCTAGAATAGCCGCCGCCGCAGAAATCCGTCCTCCCTGCCGCAGATGATCCAGATCATCCACCACGAACCAGTGACGCACCTTTAAACGATTCTCGTAAATCCATCTCTCCAGCTCTTCCATGGACATACCCTGTTCCTTCAAAAGCCCGGCCCGGTAAGCCAGAAGCCCTTCGCCGATGGAGGCACACAGAGAGTCTATACTGACAATCTTTCTCCCCGGATACTTCTCCATCAAAGATTCCGCCGCCATCAGGGACGCCTGATAAGTTCCGCTTAATCCAGAAGAAAAGCACAGATACAAAATATCCAGGCCCTTCTCCAAAATCGGAGAAAATATTTCCTCGTAAGTAAAATAATTGATCTGGGTGGTGCTGACCTTATCGCCGGCCTTCACCCTTCTGTAAAACTCCTCAAAACTCATTTCCCTGGCGTCCGCATAGTGTTGATATGGCTTTTCATTCACCAGAAATTCCATGGGCACAACCTCTACCCCCAGCTTTGCAAAAAGCTCACCGGGCAAATCCGCAGTGCCGTCTGTTACCAGTACATAATCCGACATCTTTATCCTCCCCTGGTCTGTCACAGTCTTAAAATCCGCATGTTTTGCCGGGAGATCTGCTCCCGGCGCCATTCCATTAATTGTATCGACAATCAAAGTATTTGTCAATGATTACTCACGGATTTCCGCCCAGGGTCATTTTTTTACCCAAACCTCCACATTCCGGTCCACGCCCATCCGGTTAGCTATGGCACAGTTATCCACCAGTACGTCGATGCGTTTTCCTTTAATACCGCCTCCGCAGTCCTCGGCCACATACTCATAATCCAGATCACCGATGCGCACATGAGTATAATAGGGGATCACCGAAGGGTCCACAGCAATGGTATGATGAAGCTGCATGGGCTCCTGGGTGCTGGTCTGCCATGCCCACTGATCATTACAGCAAGACAGAGGGCAATAATAGGTAATCACCCAGTCATCGCCCAGGCTGACCCATCCATCTGCTGCCGCTTCCTGTGCCGGCTCTTGTGCTGATTCAGCCGTCTCCTCCGTTGCATCTTCCGGGCTGTCCGTTTCTCCTGCAGGCATATTGCTGTCCAGAAGCAGCTGGCCCACATTGGCTGCCAGCCCTCCGGCTGCTGCCGCACTCCCGGCTGTTTCCGGCTCTGCATCCCAGTCCGGCTCACCCACCATGGACACGCCATCCTCTCTTGAAGGTTCATAATCCTGAATCCAGCGGATATCAAATCCGGCAATATGGTTACCTGCCTGTGCCCATGCGTGGTTCCCCGGCGTGAGCATCAGAAGAATCATTCCGACACTTATGACAAATCGTTTTCTCATGAAAATCTTCCTTTCTTTTCATAATATGGATTTGTCATAGTATTGCCTTATTTCTTTCGTTTATTCCAAAATTTCCCTCTTCCGGTTCTCCCCTCCTGTCATCTGAGCCGGTCAAGCCACCCTTTTTTGGACATTCCGCCCCAGGGGTATCCCCTCTGGCCAGATATCTCTTTTCTTCCATTTCATAGGCATCTCTCCCTTCCCATCATACCACCAGATGGTACAGCCGGAAAATAAACCGGCTCCCTTTCCCCGGCTCGCTCAGCGCCTCAATCTGCCCGCTCTGAATGCCCAGAATATATTTTGCCATGGCAAGACCGATACCCACACTGTCTTTGCCCGCATTTTTCCCACTGTAAAACCGCTCAAAAATATGGGGCAAATCCTCCGGTGCAATCCCTTCTCCATTATCCTCCACCACAAGCTGTGTATAGATTCCCCTCGTCTCGCTGTAGATGGCAATGGTTCCGTTTTCTGGCGTGTGTTCCATACAATTTTTCACCACGTTGGAGATCGCCTCGGCCGTCCAGTGAAAATCGCAGACCAGATTCATCTCCTCCGGAATGTCCACAGTAAAAGTCTGGTTTTTAAGCTCCATGGGAATCAGAAGATGCTCCGTCGCCTTCTTCACCAGCGCCTTCACAGAAACCTGCTCCCTTTTAAACTGAATGGTTCCCGCATCCAGCTTAGACATTTTGAGAAGGGAGCTCAACAGCCATTCCATCCGCTTAAGCTGAGATTGAATAGATTTTATAAATTCCTCCCTGTTCTTTGGCGGAAGAGACTCGTCCCGCAAAATATCTGTCATTACCATCATGGAAGTCATGGGGGTTTTTAACTGATGAGAGATATCAGACAGGGAATTGGCCAGGTAAGCCTTATCTGACAGCAGAAGCTCTGCCTGAGATTCTAATTTCGTCACCAGTTTATAAATATCATTCCGGAGAATACTCAGCTCTCCCTCCGCATTATCAGGAATATCAAGCTGCCGCTCCCCGTTTAACACCCGTTTTAAATACAGGGAAAGGGTGGCAATCTTCCGATAGCGCAGGGCATTCCCCACCCATAGGACAAAAAAACCTGCCGCGAAGAACAATAGGAACCAGAAAAAAGCCATTCTGGATTCCGCAAATACCGCACTGCCGCAGATCATTCCCACGCCCACATAGGCCATACACCCATACTTCATTTCTTTGTTTCGAAACATTTCACTCTCCCAGCCGGTAGCCCAGCCCACGCACTGTTTTTATAAGCTCCGCCTCTCCGTTTTCACCGCCCAGTTTTTCACGGAGACGCTTAATGTAGACTGTCAGTGTATTGTCATTGACATAATCTCCGCCGATATCCCACAGGCTTTCCAAAAGCTGATTCCTGCTAAGAACCCGCCCTTCTGCCTGCACAAACGTCAGAAGCAGCCGGTACTCCATGGCTGTCAGATTCAGTTCCTCTTCTCCTTTGTAGACCTTCGCCTGCAGGGGATACACCGTGATATTTCGAATCTGGAAGATCTGCTCCGCGCTGTCTGTCTTCCGGTAACGCCGCAGTACGGATTTCATTCTGGAAAGCAGTTCCCGGATTCGGAAAGGTTTTGTAATGTAATCGTCAGCTCCCATGTCAAGGCCCATGACCACATTGCCCTCGTCGTCACAGGCTGTCAGGAAAATCACTGCTGTTTCTTCCCGCCGCTTCGCTTTCCTGCATATCTCATAACCGTTTCCGTCCGGAAGGGTCACATCCAAAAGGCACAGATCAAAACATTCCTCATCCAGCGCCTTTTCTGCCTCCCCCACCGTATGGCAGGTACGAACCTTGTAGCCCTCCTGCTTCAAGGAATACTCCAGACCCATGACAATGCTGTGGTCATCCTCCACAAACAAGACTTTCATTCTTCTCTCCCCTTCCGCCTTGCAAGATCTTGCTTCATTTATTTTATCACAAAGCATCTGCATTTTGTGTATGTAACTTGTAAATTTTATAAAAATCACTTATACTATAGCCATTCTTTTATTTTTACATGAAATCAAAAAATTATCATTTTTTTAGAAGGACCTTACCAATGATTGCTGTTTTATTATCTCCCATATACATTCTTGTAACCCTCTATCTGCTCCGGTGGAACCTCTGGTGGTTCTCGGCCTGCGGCGCTTTTTTCCGTAAAAAATGGTTCCGCATCGTCTACTCAGCCTTTTTCCTGATTATCTCTCTCTCCCTGGTTATCGCCTTTTTTATCCGGGAACCCTCCTTAAAATGGTTTTTTAAACATTTAAGCAATTACTGGCTCGGCACACTGTTATATATCGTGCTGGCTGTCATTGTCGGCGACCTCATCCGCTTCATCCTGCTCCACTGTGACCGGGTAAACAAAATCAAGCTTCATTCCAGAAAAACCTTCCTCATAAGTGGAGGAATTGTCATTGCAGTTATTCTTTCTGTCAGCGTTTATGGCATTATCCACGCCAGAACCTTAAAAATCAAACAGTACGAAATCACCATTGACAAATCCTGTGAAACCGGAGACTTAAAGGTGGTACTCATTGCTGATCTCCACATGGGTTACAGCATCGGCCACCGCTACATTGAACATATGGCAGAAAAAATCAATGCTCTGGAACCGGATCTGATCTGCATCGCTGGGGATATCTTTGACAACGATTACGACGCCCTGGATGATCCCCATGCCATTACTGCCGCCTTAAAAAGTATGAAAAGCACCTATGGGACTTATGCCTGTTGGGGAAATCACGATATCAGTGAAAAGATTCTGGCCGGTTTTACTTTTGGCTCAGGAAAAGATTTGACGGACGACGTCCGCATGGCAGAGCTTCTATGCGAAGCGGGAATCGTCCTTTTGAATGACGAGACAGTCTGTATTGATAATGCTTTCTATCTGGCCGGCCGAAAAGACCTCGATCGGGTAAAAAAGATCGAACACACAAGAAAATCGCCCGAAGAGCTAACGCAGGGTCTTGACCTTGCAAAGCCCATTCTGGTGATGGACCACCAGCCCAGACAGCTTGACGAGCTGTCTGCAGCCGGAGTGGACGCACAGCTTTCCGGACATACCCACGACGGCCAGATGTTCCCTGGAAACCTGCTCATTCACCTGTTCTGGGAAAATCCTTACGGCCTTGAGCAGCGGGGGAACATGTACTCCATCGTCACCTCCGGCGTAGGCATCTGGGGGCCTGACATGCGGGTCGGCACAGACAGTGAGATTGTGGAGATTCTGGTGCATTTTCATTAGAGGAGCGAACCGATTGTTTTAACGCTTCCCCTCTCAACCAAATGTCCCCTGACATCTCTCCTGCAGTTGCCTGCCGCAGCGTTCTGTATTTTGTCCAGCAGACTCTCAATGGCAAAAGGATAGATTCCATTGGAATTGATGTCAATCGTTGTCAGAGGCGGGTCCATCACTGCCGCCAGCGGCATATTATCAAAACCGATAATGGAAACGTCTTCCGGGATTCGCAATCCATATTCCTTCAATGCCCGGATTGCCCCTGTTGCCAGCAGATCATTTCCTGCAATAAGCAGACTCGGCAATTCTTTTTCCAAACCGGTCAATAAATACTCCTGCAAGATCCTTTTTCACTTCAAGTGTTACTGTTTCCTCCCTGCCGCCAAACATGCCAAATGTCTTCCTGGAATAATCTACAATGTCAAAGGACTGAAATAAACTTCTTCCTTCCCTCTTGCCGTCGAGCAGCTTCACAGACTGCATTTTATCTATGTGGTAATGTCTCAATTCCTTCCTGCTGCCGCCAAAGGCAATCAAATAATAACGATCATCTGCCAGTGTCACCGCATAAGGGCTTGTCACATAGGGCTTTCCCGTCTTTGAAACAAGCTTTCTCTGCGGATTCCAGTGAAGATATTGAAACTCTATCTGCCTGTCGGCGGCGATGGCCGCATAAATGTTATCCAGATTCCGCAAAACCTTATCATTCATGCTCTTGATTCTTTTGCTCAGCGAAACGCTCCGGTTCAAAGCCTGGCCGTCAAACCTGCTCCCCAACGACTTGATCTTATTGATTAGCTCTTTTGATTTCCTTTCCGTGAGAAATTTGGAAACCGCCACAGAATCCGCCAGAAATTTTAGTTCACTGGCACGAAAAAGTTTTGACGGATGATGATATTTATAGCCGCCCTTTTCCTGCACTCCCGCAATCTCAAAACCAACGGTATTCAAAAGAGAGACAGCCCCATAGATCGTCCTGCGGTCTGCACAGATTCCTTTTGTTTCCAGAAAAGAAAGTATCTGCGGCATTCTTATGTAATGGGTTTCGTCCGTCTCTTCCAAAAATAACCGCTCCAAATAGAGCGGAATCAGTTTCTTACTTTCGGATTTTTCCATCACGTCTCCCCCAACATATTTCTCATGTTTACTCTCGTATACTCATATATTGTACCACCTTTATGACCCAAATCCATGATTTTCTTATCATCTTTTATAATTCAGCTGACATTCTTTGCGGTTTGCAGTCTTTAATGTTTCGATATAAAAGTGTTATTATTAAGCAAATTATGATATAATTCGTTTTAGCAAATCGAAGTTTTTGAGGAAAGAAGAAGAAATGATTGTTTTGATAACAGGAGCTTCGCATACAGGTAAAACAGTGCTTGCACAAAAACTGCTTGAAAAATATAAATATCCATATTTATCAATAGACCATTTGAAAATGGGTTTAATTCGTAGTGGCTATACTAAGCTTACACCCGAAGATGATAACGAACTTACCGATTATTTGTGGCCCATTATTCGTGAAATGATTAAAACTGCAATAGAAAACAAGCAAAATCTTATGATTGAAGGATGCTATATTCCTTTTGCTTGGTCAAAGGACTTTGAAAAGGAATATCTTGAACACATCAAATACTACTGCCTTGTAATGAGTGCAGATTATATAAAAAACCATTTTACAAACATAAAAAAATATGCGAGTGCCATAGAAAACCGTTTAGATGATAAATGGTGTACTATGGAAAGTGTTTTAGAAGACAATGCACAGTTTTTAGAGCTCGCTCAAAGGTATGGCATAAACTATGTGTTAATTGATGATAAATACGAAATAAACATTCATTTGGAGAAGACGTGATGTCCATAGGGAAAAAGGAGTTTTGAAATGATTGTTAGAGAATATCAATCAACAGATTGTAAAAAATTAACTGAACTCTTTTATAATACAGTTCATACAGTAAATGCAAAAGATTACACAAAAGAGCAATTAGATGTATGGGCAACCGGCCAGGTAGATTTGGAAAAATGGAACCAGTCGCTTCAAGAGCATTTCTGTCTTGTGGCAGTTGAGGCGGGTATCATTGTAGGATTTGGAGATATAGATAAGACAGGCTATTTTGACCACTTATTTGTTCATTCAGATTATCAGGGTAAGGGAATTGCCACTGCTATTAGCAATCAGTTGGAGTCGGCAGTTCAAGGAAATATTGTTACCCACGCTTCTATTACAGCAAAACCTTTTTTTGAAAAAAGAGGATATAAAGTTGTGAAAGAACAGCAGGTAGAGCGACAGGGAATTTTTCTCACGAATTTTGTTATGATAAAGGAGAGATAAAATTCCTGTTTGTCTATTGTAGTATCTAAAGAGACCAGCTTATCTCTTTTTTAACCCTACCTTCAGGCACAACCACTTATACAAAAAGGGTATGCCAGATTAGCTCCAACAGGCCTTTGAAGGCTTTTCCGTGTCTGCCTCGTCGCTTTCATATCTAACACATTTCTGTGATCTATTATTTAAGCTTAGAATCGATAAGTATAGGATTTATAAGGAGTTACAATAATTTTCATGGACAATCTTCGTGGCAATCTAATGACATCATTTAACAACCTTCAAAGAGATTTTTATGATGTCAGAACAACAATCAACAGGAGTGTATCAACCGGAAAACGGTCATTGGGGATATCGCTTTATAGTTTGTGTCAACGGAAAGCGGAAACCCTTATCGCACAAAAAAGCAGGCAGAAAAAGCTAGAAAAATTGCTATCGCAAAACAGCCTGTCATCTGGCTTCCAAACGCTCCAGAATCCAAAAGGTGACCGGCTTAAAAATAGCATAGAGACCATAGCCCAAAGCTCCGCCGATCACATTCGTGATCAGATCCGTGATATCCGAGGAGCGATCAAAGAACGGTTGTAACAGTTCGATACCCAGGCTCATCAAAAAGCAGAAAAACACTGTCACGCCGAATTTGGCCCTTTTGTCCCGGGTCAGTGGAAACAGGAAGCCAAAGGGCAGGGTCATGATAACGTTCAAGAACACCTGCCTGAAAAAATCCCCTCTCCCCAAAGAAACGTCGATAAACGGGACCAGATTCATGGGTTTATAGGGGTGGTTCAGCATGAATGGAATGGATGCGACCACCGGCATCATAGTAAAATAGAGTACCAGGGAGAGGTATGCATACATGAGGGTTTTGACAAGCAGGCTGTCTCTGCCCTGGACTCTCCACTTCCCGAAAAAGACGAAAGCATACAGGAAAACCAACACTGTAAAATCTATGAAATATTTTATCAGGTACTTCATTGCATCACTTACCTCCCTATTCAAGGTGCGTATTTGTCGAGCCATTGTCTGGTATATTATAGCATACAAGGGCCACCTATTCAAACTGAAAACAATAGAACAGGCAAGCAGGGCATGGGGATATCGTTTTCGATATTCCCATGCAGCTTATTGGGGTTCCAACCTGGCTTGGGCTTATAAGGCACGTGGACTGACCCGCGCCGGTCTGCCTGGGCTGGCCCTAGGATAAGCCCTAAGATACAGTCCACTCGTCTGTTTCCTGCTGGTAAAAAGCACCCAGCCAGGACGCTACCCCAGCTGGATAGTATGTATTCTCTTTGTCCTTATTATGCCATAAGGGCATACTTACGGAACCAGACCTGCAGAATTAAACACACCAGAACATTTATTATGTAACCAAATAGGGCATAGCAGCAGTCAAGTGACCCATAAGTATTATATCGCTATCTCTGAAAGGGGAGTCGATGAACTGTTAAAAAGGCTTGAAATGATATAGGATAAATAACTATAAGAAGAATAGGGAGACTCCCTATTTATATATTTATTGCCTTTCTTTTATAGCTTTACACAAAGTAAAAAGTGGACAGACATTTTTTCCATCCTCCTGATACTCAAAAATCTTATGTTTACAGCCATGCCCGCTCAAAAGCCTCCGGCTTTCTCGCTGGACGGCTGGCGCCGTATAAAAATAAAGAGATGCGCCCTCCCGTGAGCAAGCTCCTGGAGGGCGCATCTCTTTATTTTTGCATGGCTTGTAGCTTAGCCAAAGTATCTCTCTAACAGGCCCTTGAAGGCTTTTCCGTGTCTGGCTTCGTCCCTTGCCATTTCATGGACAGTGTCATGGATTGCGTCAAGGTTGGCTGCTTTTGCTCTCTTTGCAAGATCAACCTTGCCAGCAGTTGCGCCGTTCTCTGCGGCTACGCGCATCTCAAGGTTCTTCTTGGTGCTGTCGGTGACCACTTCACCCAGAAGCTCCGCAAATTTAGCTGCATGCTCTGCCTCTTCGTAAGCAGCTTTCTCCCAGTACAGACCGATCTCAGGATATCCTTCTCTGTGAGCAACTCTCGCCATAGCCAGATACATACCAACCTCGGAGCACTCGCCATTGAAGTTTGCTCTCAGGTCATCAATGATATCCTGGCTTACGCCCTGTGCTACCCCAACCACATGTTCTGCCGCCCAAGCCATATCACCGGACTGCTCAGAAAACTTGCTGGCAGGAGCTCCACACTGGGGACATTTCTCAGGAGCAGCGTCTCCCTCATATACATAACCACATACATCACATACGAACTTCTTCATTTTTGTATTCTCCTTTTCTTATATAAAATTTTTATCTTCTTCAATAACAATAATGATTACTGTTATTGAAAGATTATCACATTGCCGACAGCTTGTCAAGTAATTTTTTCTGAATTTCCATCTTTTTCCTGTACACTTACTTTGGCAGCTTCTATTCTCCATCCTTCCGGCACTGGCAGCAAATCCCGTAAAACATAGCCGTATGGCCCTCTATAAATCCCTCAAAACGCTCAGAAGCCATGGCCTCCAGCTCTCCTACAGGCACCAGGGGAATATCCTGCACACAACCGCAATTCCTGCATATAAAATGATAATGAGGGCTTGTGTTGGGGTCAAATCGTTCCGCTCCGTCTCCACAGGAAAGCTTCTGTACCTCTCCCAAAGACTCCAGCAGAGAAAGATTCCGGTAAACAGTTCCCAGGCTGATATTAGGGTATGACTTCCGAATATTCATATACACCACATCCGCCGTCGGATGGTCCTTCCTGCCGGCCAGAAATTCTTTGATACTTTCACGCTGTCGGCTGTACTTCAGGGCTCCCATAATCATCCCTCCAGTTGATAATAATAATGACTATTGTTTTTATTATATGGGGCCTCATGACTTCTGTCAAGAAAAAATTATTGCACAGCCTTGGAAGACTTTTCCATAGGAGAACAAAGAATCCTGCCACGCAGGATTCTCCGCCTGCGACGGATCGCTTCAGCGATATAGTTCCTCTCCGCCGCAGTGCGATCCTCGCGGAGCGTTTTTGCTTTATAGGACACAGTTTCCTATAAAGCAAAAAAGGAGCCCTTACGGACTCCCTGATCTGTCATTGACTAAACAGCCTCCAGCTTAAACCGCCGGATATCTTTCTCATCCTCCGCCTGATAAATACTGGCGCCCAGTAAGCGCAGCTTCTCATCAAACCGTTCGTAGCCTCTCAATATATATTTCGTCTCATCCACCACCGTATATCCGTCAGCCGCCAAACCTGCCAGCACCAAAGCAGCTCCCGCCCGCAGATCCGGCGCACACACATCTGCTCCGGTCAGCCGGTGCACGCCGCTGATCACCGCCACATTGCTTTCTACTTTCACATTGGCCCCCATCCGGGCCAGCTCATCCACATACTTAAAACGATTTTCAAAAATGCTTTCTGTCACCATGCTGGTCCCCTCTGCCAAAGACAGGGCCACAGAAATCTGCGGCTGCATATCTGTGGGGAAGCCCGGATAAGGAAGCGTCTTTACATGGGTATAATGAAGCCTGGACTTACAAACCACCCTCACAGCATCATCAAACTCACTGACCTCACAGCCCATCTCCTTAAGCTTCGCGGAAATCGCTTCCAGGTGCCTTGGAATCACGTTCTTCACCGTCACGTCACCTTTGGTCACCGCAGCGGCAAACATAAAGGTCCCGGCCTCAATCTGATCAGGAATAATCGAATAAGTGGCGCCGTGGAGCCTCTGGACTCCCCGGATCCGGATTACATCCGTGCCCGCTCCTTTGATATTGGCGCCCATACTGTTGAGCAGATTCGCCACATCCACGATATGAGGCTCTTTCGCCGCATTCTCCAGGATCGTATTTCCCTCTGCCAGCGCTGCAGCCAGCATGATATTGATCGTTGCTCCTACTGATACCATATCCAGATAAATATGGCTTCCAGCCAGATGAACCGCCTCTGCCACCACCATGCCATATTCCACATCTGCACTTGCTCCCAGGGCTCTAAATCCCTTCAGATGCTGGTCAATCGGGCGGCTCCCGATGTTACAGCCGCCAGGCAGAGAGACTTCCGCTCTCTTGTATTTCCCGAGAAGCGCGCCAAGAAGATAATAAGACGCACGGATCCTCTTAATAAAATCATTGTTCACCCGGACCGTGCTTATGGTAGAACCATTGATGCGCACCGTGTGAGCATCGATCCGACGGACTTTCGCCCCAATGTCCTCAATCGCTTCCAAAAGTACATTCGTATCCCGCACATTCGGCAGATTCTCTATGGTTACATCTTCATCCGCCATGATAGCTGCTGCCAGAATCCCAAGAGCTGCATTTTTTGCACCTCCGATTACAACATCACCCACCAGCGGATTCCCACCCTTAATCACATATTGCATGATGACACCTCATCGTTTTTCCTATTTTAAAGCAATCCGATCAATTGCTATATTCTGCCGTAATCACTGCATTTTTGTTTCACACAGCGTGCCCTGTTTTTAGTTTGCACTGCATGTCTAAGGTCTATTATAACAATCTCTTTCCAATTTGTAAAATCTTTTTTACTTTTTGTAAGAATTCCTTAATATTCCTCTGTTTTTTTCAAAACAAGCCTGCATTTTCACGGAACCCAACTGATAAAAGGATAGCCATAGGCACCATAATACCGTTCTGCCTCCTCTTCCGCCATGAGACGGTTTTCTCCGGCCAGTGGATCATAGATAATCAGGTTCTTATAAATATCATATCCCAGAATCAGTTCAGCCTGGCCGCTCTTTGCCATGGCCAGCACTGGACAGCCTCTGTTCACATAATAAAGCATCTGGTTGAGAATACAGCCTCCAAGGTCTACAGCCCTCCCAGTAGGCAAATCGTTAAGAATTTCATAAGCGCTCTTTCCCTCCGCCAGCTTTGCCTCTGCGCCGGAAGAATCCCCGGCTATTTTCAGCATCATAGACAGACATGCGGACAGGCTCCCAGAAGGCGCTGTGGCCTTCTCTCCCTCTCCCAAATTTACCATGGCTTCTGTTCTCCGGTTCGCCCTGGTCCACACATAATTTTGGTCTTCCGTAACTACCACGCCCATCTGTTCATAGATCAGTCCAATCGCCTCGGCGGCAGAACTGCAGATTCCCTCCAGTCTCCCGCTGCCATAAGCATAATACTGCCTTGTGTGGGTACGGGTAAACTCCAGCACACGCAGTTCCTGCCCAGCCGAAATCCTGGGCTCCGCCATTTTTAAATCCGTCCCCTTCTTTCCAGGTGTTCCCACCTTCAATTGATAGGTGGTCTTTTTCAGCTCAGAAGAATCCCTCACAAGAATCGGTTCTTCCACTGCCTCCACCTGGTTTTGAATCAGCGCATCATCCTCTGTCTCCAGCCAGGTACCATTCCCATCCTTTCGCTGCCGTTCAATCCGGACTTTTCCGTCTTCCACCTGAATATCCTGGATATAAAAGCCGGCCTTCTCATAGGTAGTCCGCGGCTGCTCATCCTCCCCTACAATTTCAACGGCATACATGGGATATTCCACAATCAGCGCTCTTTCAATTTCGTTTTCCTTTGCTTTTCCATAGATAAAGTCTCCGTCAATAAAGCCCAACGGGCGAATCACTTCTCCTTCATCTGCATGAATCACAAAACTTTTTCCTTCATTCATATAGTACACCTGGATGGTCTTCCCGCCGTAGACATCCGTTTCCTCCTGCCAGGCCGCCGCGCCAAACTCACTGTTTACAGCAAAAGAATGCGCTTTCAGACCACTCACAAGCTCCATGCACTCCTCACCAGAAAAGTCAATGGCATAAATACTGTTTCCAAACATAAGGTAGAGTAACTGGTTATTTCCCCCGTAGCAAAATGTCTGAAGCTCCTGCCGGAGTACTTGATAAGGTCTGTCAGACGGGATATAAAACATCTCTGTGACAGCATTGTCCTCTCTGCTGTACTGATAAAAACTCAGGCCGCACTCTCCCTCATGGCCGCCTCTGTTCATATATCCATAGACTAAGAAGGATACATCTCCGTTTTCACTTACATCCACAATTTGAAAGTCGTGCTGATCGTAGAGAGCCCTGGCATCATCGCCGGCCTCCCCCTTAAAGGAAAACAGCCTGGTAATATCATGGTCCCCTTTGTGATAACCCCAAAGCTCTCCTCCGGCGGCAAACACCGTATGATTGCCAGCCTGTTTAAACTCCACATCCGTATTGGCAGGACTTAAAATCCCAAGGTCAATGATGCCGTCTTTTACAGACTCCCCGGAGGGCTCAAACAGCTGATCCATAGTCCGCTCATAGGCGATCAGCCACAATTTCCCCTCCACAAACCGGACACAGAAAAATTCCTTTACCTGATAGAGCTCCCTCTGCCCCTTCTCCCCGGCTGCAGCCACTGTATAGAGGAACTGGACAGAACCAACCATTTCGTTCATTTCCTTGATGTCCATGGAAATCTCACCGTAAAGCTCCGGCTGAAGGCCCCCCCACGCCACGTGGGTATAGCTGGACTTAATATCTGCATAGCCCAGAGTACTGTTGTCTGTCTCGTTATTGCTCTCCAGCTGGACTGTCACATCCTCTGTAATGTTCTTTGTGAAAGCCAGCTCCCTGAAATTTCTGGCAAAGGCGATCTGTTCCCTGATGTGGGTATCGTCATAGTAACGGAGCCTGGTATAATAATGGATACACTCCTGTCTTTCCGTCTCCACCTTGAGAACAAGGACATACTCTTCCCCTCTGGAAAGCAGGTCCTGAAACGTCATCTCTCCCTGCACTGCCTCTCCCTCCCTGGAAAACATTTCGCAGGTCTGGCTCTCAATCAGATTCTCACCTGGAAGATTTCTTACCTCGTACTCTACTGACTTAATCTCATTTCCATAAGTTTGAATAGTAAAAGAAAGCTTTCTGTTTTCAGGCACAGGCGTAATGGTATCCCTCATGGAAGGAATATTCATCTCTTTTACATAACCACGGAGGGTATTTACAGAGCTTCCCTCAAACTCCATGGACACAATCGGAAGGGTCGCCTCCCCCATCGTCGTGTAAACCGCCTTTTCTTCCTTTTTCCTCGTCACGAAAAAGACAGCGGCTACTGCCGCGATAAAAATAAAAGTCAATATTATCATACGTCCGAATAGTTTCTTCATGAGTATGCTCCCTGTAAAGAATCCGAAAGATTTTTCTATATGATCAAAATATAGCCATGGCAAATTACCATGACTATATTGTAAGATCAATCGCCTGAAACCTCAACCGCTTTTTTATTAACTTTTTCTTAGGATAAGCAATTCCATTTTCAGAACGTCTGCCAGTATTTCCGTTTCATACCGCGGCGGCGCACCCGCCTTCTGCAGATTTCATGATACAAAAGCACCTCCACGGCCGCTTTCACCCATTCCGCTTCTTTTTCATCGGCATCTTCAGAAATTTCCTGTCGGTAAATTTCGCCGCAAAGCCGCTCCAGACCAATCCGGTCAGGATATTCGTCATAAAGTACGCTTCCTTCATAATCAATGGTATCACACAGGTCACTTACCCTCATCTGAATCTTTCTCATTTTCTCCGGATACATAGCCTGGAAATATTCTATATCCCGCCCCGTCTCTCGATTGTCGTCTCCGATATCCATGGCCCAAAGCGTCTGTGCCCTCAGTCCCGCCCCGGGTTTTCCAAAATTGATTCCAGGCATAACGCCAGGATATGTGCGCCTGCTTGCGGCCGGACGGCCTCCATAATAATCCCAGATAAAATCACTGTATCGTTCCGCCATCTGAATGCCACCTTATTTTTATAATCTATTATAGGATATGCAAATTCTCCCGATTGGTTCAGGCTTACCAGTCCGATACAAGAATGGGACAGCCCAGATAAAAGACCGTCTCATCCTGAAGTTCATCATAAGACACTGCAAGATTCAGATTCACTTCGCCTTCGGGAAGGGTTTTTGTCTCTCCGGCTCCTTTTGCATAAGCATAAACTGTATACAATGCCTCTTCATCTACACCGGCCACCCATTTTGCACCCATTTTCTCCAGCAGCGCTTCTGCCAGAACCCGCTGTTCTTTTCGGGAAAGCTCCCCCGGAATGCGGCCTTCCAGCTCCAGATATCCCCCGTTATCCGGGTAACTCTCTCTGTCAATCCGACAGCTGATCTTTGAAAAATTGACCGTCTCAAAGGCTTTAAACACTTCCTCACTGGAAGCTTCCCCTTTTCCCAGAACAGCCAACACCGTAAGAAGGAAAAATGCCCCCATAAGAAATGCTGTCACTGCAAGGGTTTTCTCTCCCACAAATTTTCTCCAGCCAGCGCTCTTTTCTTTCTCTCTCTTCCATTCCATAACTCTGTCCTCCTTTTCAGCCTCAGTACTCTCGTGTACTGCAGATTCCTTTTCTAAAGAATCACCGAAAAAATAGGATTTATACAATTTCCTTTGAGCGCCCGCCCCAGTGTGATCCCCAGGAGAATTTTTTGCCTTACAGGAAACAAGACTTCCTGTACGGCAAAAAAGGAACGCCGAAACGGCGTTCCTCTCAAAAGTCTGATTTTTGAATGTTTATTCCATCGTGTAAGGCATAAGAGAGATATGTCTTGCTCTCTTGATGGCAACAGTCAACGCTCTCTGATGCTTCGCACAGTTTCCCGTAATCCTTCTGGGAAGGATCTTGCCTCTCTCAGATACGTATCTCTTTAACTTTGCCACATCCTTATAATCAATCACACCATTTTTATCACCGCAGAACACACAGACCTTTTTTCTTCTGCGTCCGCCTCTTCTCTTCATGGGAGAATCTGCTCTGTCACCCTTTGTGTAAGCCATGATTAAAACCTCCTTATTCCGAATAATGTCTAGTTAAACGGGAGACCCTCGTCCTCTACTCCATCGGGAATATTCATAAATCCGTCATCCACAGCCGCACTGGGAGCAGGCCTGGAGTCCTGACGATAACCGCCGCCCATGCTCTGGGCCGCCGCATTCTTGCTCTCGGCAAACTCCTGGTCTTCTACCACCACATCTGTGGTATAGACCTTCTGTCCATCCCGATTGGTATAGCTTCCAGTCTGAATCCTGCCTGTCACCGCGATCTTTGTGCCCTGATGCAGATACTTCTCAGCAAACTCCGCGCTTTTTCCAAAAGCAACGCAGCCGATAAAATCTGCTGTCTGCTGGTCGTTCCCATTCTCACTGCCTCTGGAAAACCGCCTGTCCACAGCCAGAGTATATCTCGCCACAGCCATACCATTCTGGGAATAGCGGATATCCGGATCCCTTGTCAATCTTCCCATGAGTATTACTTTATTCATCTGGTCCCCTCTTTTCTCCGATTACGCTTCCTGCTTTACGCACAGATATCTGATCACAGGCTCCATAATGCGGATATGGTTTTCCACCTCATTAGGGCAGTTAGAATCAGACTCGAACTGGATGAAGTAATAGAAGCCTTCTCTCATCTTCTGGATCTCGTAAGCAAGTCTCTTCTTGCCCCACTCATCCACATTTGTGATGGTGCCGCCGAAACGGGTAACATAGGACTGAACTTTCTCCAAAGCAGCCGCCCTCTCTTCCTCTTCCAGCTTTGCACTCAGCACAAGCGCCAATTCATATTTGTTCATGCTGTCTTACCTCCTTCTGGTCTCTGGCCCCTCCTCTCAGGGGAGCAAGGAAATCCGGCAAAATGTATCACCGACACACTCTGCTGGATATTTCATAATATGAAATACTGTCACAGATAGTAAGCATATCATGTTTTTCCATCCTTTGCAAGAGTTTTTTGCCGGATTCCCCCGATTTTTCAGCCGTATTTTACCGGATTCCCCGGCAGTTTTTCTCCACCAATTTCCTGGGCACCATGATCAGGTGTCCGCAGCCCAGGCACTTTAATTTAAAATCCATCCCTACCCGGACCACCTCCCATTCACTGCTGCCGCAGGGATGGGGTTTCTTTAATTTTACGATATCGCCGATCTTAAACTCCATAGAAGCCTCCCTTACAAAAACATCCCCAGCGACTCTCCGATGGACTCCGTGATCACCAGATCCGCCCGGCTGTCCATGGGCGTGGCGCTCTTGTTAATTAACACCAGCTTTTTCCCCCGGTAATAGTCGATCAACCCGGCAGCCGGATACACAGTGAGAGAAGTCCCTCCGATAATCAGTACCTCTGCCGCTGCAATATAAGAGATTGCCTTCTGCATGGTGGCATAATCCAGTCCCTCCTCATAAAGCACCACATCCGGCTTAATGATCCCCCCGCAGTCGCACAGCGGGACCCCTTTTGCAGCAAGAACATAATCCGCATCGAAGAATTTCCCGCATCTGGTACAGAAATTCCGGTGGACAGAGCCGTGGAGCTCCAGCACCTCTTTGCTCCCGGCCATCTGATGGAGACCGTCGATATTCTGGGTGATAACTGCCCTGAGTTTTCCTTCACCCTCCAGCTTCGCCAGGGCCAGATGAGCCTTATTGGGCTTTGCCTCTTTAAAAATCATCTTATTTTTATAGAAACGGTAAAACTCTTCTGTATTCCGCTGATAGAAGCTGTGGCTTAAGATCGTCTCCGGCGGATAATCGTACTGCTGATTATAAAGACCATCCACACTGCGAAAATCCGGAATATTGCTCTCCGTAGAGACCCCTGCCCCGCCGAAAAATACAATGTTTCCACTCTCCGCAACCCATTCTTTTAAGGTTTCTAAGTTCCCCATAAGTATCCTCCTCTTAGATTTTCACACAATCTCATTAATGTAGGCCTTTTGGCATACCCGCACTTTCCGGAAAACTCCCTCTGGCTTGTCCCCTCCCATCAGACAGAAAAAAAGCTCCGCCGCTGTACACCGGATAATTTCCGGATCAATCTCTCCCTCCGCCGTCCTGCTGCCTCCTCCGCTCAGGTCCGCTGCCTTAAGAAACTGGCTTTCCAGAGGAGAAATCCTCTCTGCCCTGCTGCCGTCTTGTGAAAGATTCCACCGGTAAAGCCCGTCATTTTCCCCTAAAAAGCCATCCGAAAGCTCCAGAAAAAGCTCTACAGGCTCCTCTGCCGAAAAAAGCTCCAGAAAGCTTTTTGCATCCACGATCCGTCCCATGATCGTCGGCTTTTTTTCGTCCAGATCAAAAGAAGCTCCTGTGACAGAAAGCCTTTCCGGATTTTTCCCGGCCAAACCAGCCCTGGCCCATCTGCCAAGAGTGAAGAGCACCTGCTCTTTGTCCTGCGGCCTGCATAAAATCTCCCGGATTTCCACAGGCCCGTCTCCCCAGAAAGGGACGGATGCTATAATCTGCCCCGCTCTCATCAAAAGAAGCAGGCCCCCGTTCTCACTTTTCAATTCTTCCAGAAGCCTCTCATAATAACAGCGGTCCCGTTTCGTATAACAGTCAAAAAGCTCCGCCTGGACCGCCTCAGAAAAATCCACAAGCCTCTTCATATCCGCAAAACCAGCCAGACGGACCGAAAGTGTCTGCCCTGAACCTTGGTTTCCCTCCTGTGCTGTGCAGAGCTTAAGCGTCCCTACGCTGCTTTCATAAAAATACCGGAACCCGAAAGGATGATAAATGGCCTCTGCCGCTGGCATCAGAAAGACAAAAGGCATCCTTTTTTTTCGCATCTGGCCGAGACTTTCCTTTAAAAGCGCTGCCATCATACCTCTGTGGCGGTATTCCTTTCTTGTAGCCACAGCGATGATATAATTCACAGCTATGGGACCATATCCCCCCACCTGCATGTTATAAGGATTGAGCTGAACCATGGAAACCAGCCGGTCTCCATCGTAAATCCCATAGCATTCATTCGCTGTATATTTCCATCTGTCGTAATAATCCAGAAACCGCCCGGAATCTTCTGTAAAAATCTCCTCCCAGAGTTCTCTGCACGCCCGTTTCTCCCCGTCAGAAAGAAACCGTGCCTGCCAGGTCCTTTGTTCCATTTTTACCTCTCCCTGATCTGGAATTTTTTTGCAAACCCAATCGGATTATAGGACTGCTTCGCCTTTCTGAGCCCCGGAAGTCCCACGTCGTCTTCCCGGTTCACCAATTTGACTGTCGGGAACTCATGGACAAGGAACTGCTGATTGATAAAAGGATACATGCCTCTGATTTCCGGATTGGCCTTTTCAATGTGGATCACCGCCATATCCTCTGCCGCATTGTAGCTTCCCATGGTGAAGGCTTCCATCTGTCCATCCACATACACGCCTCCCATCCGCACGCCAAGCAGACTGCACTGATTCAGAATCCCGTGAATCCCCTCCACTTCCGGATCCAGAGTGGTCTCCACCTGGGCGCCTTTCATGCTGCGCCACCGGTCCAGGAAACGCCACATGTCCCCCCGGTCTGTGCAGGCAAGTGTTTTGTATTCATACCTGCCTGCATACTCCTTCATAAAGGCGTTGACATGGTTTTTCTTCTTATGGTATTTTTTTCCGGCCAAGGTGCGCAGAGCCTCCCCGTCATAGAGATAATCTGCCGCGTCGGGCTGCTCCTCCACATCAAACTCTTCTGGGTTAAGCTTCAGGATCTTTACCGCTTCCTCGTCAGCCAGATAAATCTTAAGCTTTCTTCCCAACACTTCATTAAAATACTTTTTTGTGTCAAAGAAATAATAAGGCAGGTCCTCCTCTTTGCAAAGAGGAAGGGCTGCAAACGGTTCTCCGCCGATCTTCATCTTCCATTCCGCAGCCCTTCCATCATCACAGACACAGTATTCTACATGATAATAATCCTTCCACAAAAAGCTGTCCAGAAACACGCTGTCGCAGGTTTTATTGGAACGCATGGCAAAAAAATGCGGCAATATTTCCACGTCTTCTGACGAAATCTTTTTAAAATCCCATCTCATATCACATTCACTCTCTTTCTTCTGAAATAAAAAGCACCTTCGCGGCCCATACGGTCATTACAAAAAGTGCTCTTCCAGCCATTATATTACCCGTGGAAAAATCTGTCAAGGCAGGCAGCGATTCACGACTGCAGGACTGTTGACTTTTCCCGGATTTGTTATAAAATAAAGATTGTATTTCAAAAACTTATTTTATTATGTAAGGAAGGTATGCGTTTGAAACGATTAAAGTCTTTTACATATCCCCGCCTTGTAAATATTCTGGCGGCGGTTTTGGTGCCAATTCTTTCCTATTATTTATTAGAATTCATGACCCACAACCCTTTTGAGATTCCCATACAGTTTCAGCTTCTTGGCTGGCTCTTTTGTTATCTCTTTTCCGGACTCATATTTTTCCTTTGCGGGCGCATGAATCTGGCCCTGATCCTGCCTCTTTTGTTTACCACTGTGCTTGGCACTGCAAATTATTTTGTCCTGCAGTTCCGTCAGTCGCCGATCCTGCCCTGGGACATTGCGTCCGTGGGGACAGCGCTTTCTGTGGCAGACCACTTTTCCTTCAAGCCCTCGGCAAAGCTTGTGGGAATCTTGACGGCCTCCCTCCTACTGGCGGTATTGTGTCTGAAGGTAAACATTACTTTAAAAAAACACTGGGCAGTACGCGCAGCAGGTTTTAGTCTGACAGCGGCTTTCTCCGTGCTTTATGTCCTCTGCCTCCAGAATGACCGCATCATGAACGCGCTGGATGTCTACGAGATGCCCTTTACCCAGGATTACACCTATGAACAAAATGGATTTTTCGTCAGTTTTTTAGTGAACACCAAATACCTGAAGGTGGAAAAACCAGAAAACTATTCGCCGGAAAAAGCCGATGAACTTTTGAAAGAAGCGGACAGTTCTGAGGAAAATCCCGTCCTGTTTTCTTCCAAAAATCTTGGAAGAAATATGACCTCCTCCTCGGAAAATGAAAAGCCCAACATTATTGTCGTCATGAATGAAGCCTATTCTGACCTGTCCGTCATCGGAGATTTTGAGGCTTCTGAGGATTATATGCCCTATTTCCGTTCCCTTTACGGCAGTGAAAATACCATTTCCGGTAATGTCCACGTTTCTGTCCTTGGGGGCAATACAGCCAACACAGAGTTCGAATTTCTCACAGGAGATACCATGGCATTCCTGCCCCTTGGCAGCATCCCCTATCAGCAGTTTCTCACTGAGGAGCTTCCTGCCCTGCCTCAGATCCTGAAGGACTGCGGTTATACCACCACTGCCCTCCACCCCTATAACTCCAACGGCTGGCGGCGGGAGGAGGTCTATCCCCTTTTTGGTTTTGACGAATTTCTCTACAACGGAACCTTCACCTACAAAAAGCGGCTCCGCAGCTACATTACTGATGAGTCGGCCTTCAAGGAAGTCATCCGGGCTTATGAGGAGAAGGACGAAGAAGGACCCTTTTTCTCTTTCCTGGTGACCATGCAGAACCATGGCGGCTACGCCAAGGAATGGAATGATTTTGAGAGGACCATCACTGTGAAAGGCCGGGAGGACGACAAACTCTCCAGGATCAACGCTTACCTGACCCTTTTGAAAATCACAGACGATGCCTATAGGGAGCTGATCTCCTACTACGAAAATGTGGACGAAAAGACGATTATCCTCATGTTCGGCGACCATCAGCCCCACATGGAAACTTCCTTTCTGACAGAGCTTTACGGAAAGGATTACAATTCTCTTACTCAAGAGGAAATGGCCCTCCGTTACCAGACCCCTTTTGTCCTCTGGGCCAATTATGACATTGAGGAAGAAGAACATGTTGAGATCAGCGCCAACTACCTCAGTACCCTTTTGATGGATGTGGCCGGCCTTGAAAAAACACCTTATCAGAATTTCTTAAGCAGACTCAGAACACAGCTTCCTGTCATAACTGCCAACTTCTGCATGGATGCGGACGGAAACTTTTACAGTTCTGATCATTATGACAAGTTAAAGGATATTCTCGGCGATTATGAGATCATCCAGTACAATCACCTGTTCGACAAAGGCAACCGGAAAGATGAAAATTTCCGGAACATACCCAAAACTTAATCATAAAAGTCCCTTTTCCCGACCTGTTCCCAGGTTAGAAAAAGGGACTTTCTTTCTTAATCAAAATCTTTTTACCCTTCCGCCGAAACCTCCACGGCAGTCTCCTCCAGAAGATCCTGCACGGCTTCCTGCCTCAAAATATCCTTGATCATGGTTTCTGAATAATTCGTCTTCATAGCCTCCACGGTCATTCCTGTTTCTTCCGCCAGTCTTTCAAGGCCACTCTCATACTCTTCGTCCGCCGGCTCCAATCCTTCCGCCTCTACAATGGCCCGCACCAACAGCTGCCATCTGGCGCTTTGTTCGGCATATTCTGTAATATCCTTTTGAAATTCTTCCTGTGTCGTTCCCATGGCACTCAGATAGGATTCCATATCCATTCCATACATGCTGAGCATACTCTCTACCTGGTAAAGCTGAGTGTCATAGTTGTACTGGATCAGCTCCTCCGCCTCTTTCTTAAAGGTGGCATTGGCCTCCACCTTTTCCCACGCCGCATTGACCTTTCCGACTCTGGCCTCCTCCGTCCGGCTCTTTGCCATCTCTTGCTTCATATAGGTGCGGTACTCCTCCACAGTTTTATACTGTCCGTCAGTAGTCCGCTCCACAAAAGCGTCGTTTAGTTCATTGGGAATCTCTTCGCCCTGAACATAATTGATGGTGACCGTAAATTCAACGGCTTTTCCGGAAAAGTCCGGGTTCGGCGAATATTGCTCTGGGAAATTCAGATCCAGCACCACCGTATCGCCGATGGTTTTCCCCACCAGTCCTTCTTCAAAGCCAGGGATGAACTGACCGGAACCTATGGTCAGATTAAAGTTTTTCCCTGTACCGCCCTGAAAGACTTCACCGTTCATTTTTCCTTCAAAGTCAATATTGGCCACATTGCCCTCAGCTACCGTCCCCTCCCTGATTTCTTCGTAGGACGGTTCGGTATTTTCCACCTGAGATTTAAGCTCCTCCTCAACCTCTTCGTCAGTCACTTCCGTATCCATGGCCTTCACTTCAATTCCCTTATATTCCCCCAGCTCCACATACTCGGAAATATCTCCCAGATCAAAGGCACTCACATATTCCGGCATTTCAGCGGCTGTCACTGTCTCTCCTGTTCCCTCCGCTCTCTCTGTCTCTGCGAGCTCACTTTCTGCTTCTGTTGTCGTCTCCGAAGCCTTTGTTGTTTCTTGTGCGTCCTTTGTTCCACAGGCCGCCAGGGAACTTATCACAGTCAGACTGATAAGCACTGCTGTCAATCCTTTTTTTGTCATACTTCTGTCTGCATCCTTTCTATCATAAGCTGCTTCTCTCCGACAAAATACGCCGCCAAAGCGATCTGTCGGACATGTCTTAATGGACCGGCGGACCAAAAGCCGCCAAACGTTTCTATTATAACACAGGCCTAAAAAAAATTCAATTTTTCTAGAGAGATTCTTTAAAAAGCACTTGTATTTTCCTGAATTTCTGTTATAATGAATGTGTATTCACAGATTTAGAGTAGTTCGCATATTATTAGAGATTATGTTTACTAAATGGTCTGTAATAGTATGTGAATTTTTGTTTTTATATAGTACTCTATTGCTTGTAACTTTTAAATCTATATAAATGGAGGTACCAGTATGAATAACGGTACAGTGAAATGGTTTAACTCGGAAAAAGGTTATGGCTTCATTACTGCTGAGAGCGGTGAGGATGTATTCGTACATTTCTCTGCAATTACAGGTGAAGGCTTCAAGACCCTTGACGAAGGTCAGTCCGTAACCTTTGACATCGTTGAAGGCCCCCGCGG
>JAAWBT010000044.1 GCA_022792835.1 Lachnospiraceae bacterium
ATCTCTCAATCTGCTCTTTGATCACAGAGCTGATTTCTTCCGGTCTTAAATTCATGGAGCTTTCGCACCTTCTTTCTAATTTAATTGGATCTTCATCAATTCTTTTCTCATTTCATAAAGCCTGCTCTTGATACTGCTGTCTACCACCCGGTCGCCGATACGGATGACCAGGCCGCCGATAAGACTCTCGTCCACCGAAAAATGTATCTCGAAGGCTTCATATGCAGTCGTGGCCAGGAGCTTTTTTTCCACCTGGTTTTTCTGCCTGTCTGAAAGCGCCGCCGCTGAAGTCACATAAGCGATCCCGATCTTCTTATGTTCTTTCACCTTGGCGATAAACCAGTCAAAAATCCCGTCAAGCTCATTCTGGCGCCCCTTCTCAATGACAATTCGCAAGAACCCTGTCATTTCCTGGGACAGACGGCTCGCAAACACCGCCTCCACAACCTGAAGCTTCTCTTCCTTTATGATATTGGGGTGATTAAACAGCCTGACAAGCTTTGGATTCTCTGAAAGGACCGCCTGGATGCCTTGTGCCTCCTCGTACATCTCATCAATCTTTTTTTTCTCCAAAGCTGTCTCAAAAAGCGCTTCGCCGTAGGTTTTTGCAATCAGCTTTGCCATGTTTCATCCCCTATTTCCTTTAACGTCCTGTCAATAAGCTCGTCCTGGATCTTCACGTCCATGGAGCCTGCCACAGCCTTCCCGGCCATGAGGGACGCAATGGTGATCATTTCTTTCTTCATCTCATCAAGAGCCTTCTTCTTCTCAAGCTCCGCCTCGCGGCCGGCTCTCTCGATGATACGCGCGGATTCTGCTTTCGCTTCCTCCAGGATCTCCTCTTCCCTTCTCAGGGCTTTCTTCCTGGCATCGGAGAGAATCGCCTCCGCTTCTTTATCAATGTCCTTAAGCTTTGCCTCATACTCCGTTTTCAGCCCCTCAGCCGTCTCCTTTTCCTTTGCGGCGCCTTCAAGATCCGCCCGGATTCGCTCTGTACGCTTTTCAAGCATCGCCCTTGCCGGATTGAAAAGCAGATAAGACAAGGCAAAAAACAGGATAAATATATTGACGCCCAGCAAAATGGCATCATGAATCAGCTGCGGGTCAAGACCCAAGATCCTGGTGTACCCCTCCCCGCTGGCTATCAGAAAACTTCCTGCTGCCAATATGGATTCCAATGCTCTTCCTCCTTTCTTTCTTTTTTCTCAAAGATGATTTTTAGAAAGGCTTTACGAACATCAGAATAAACGCAACAACAAGACCGTAAAGACCTGTGGTCTCTGCAACTGCCTGGCCAAGAAGCATGGTGGTGGTGATATCACCCTTTGCCCCAGGGTTACGTCCAACAGCGGAAGCCGCATGTCCTGCCGCAATACCCTGGCCTACGCCGGGTCCGATACCGGCGATCATCGCCAGACCCGCACCAATCGCTGAGCACGCATAAATTAAATCCTGTCCTGAAATTCCCATTGTAAATCCTCCTTCACATTTTGGTTCTTCATAACCTTTTTTGTTTTTTCTACATTTTGTCGTCTACATATACCATAGTCAGCATACAGAATACATAGGTCTGGATACACCCGGAAAACAGATCCAGATACGCATGCAGAAATGCCGGTATTCCCAGCTTTGCAACTACAACCGGTATGATCCCATACCACAGCGCCATTATGATGGTTCCGGCCAACATATTGGCGAACAGACGCAATGACAATGAAATCGGTGTCGCGATCTCGCCGATCAGGTTGATCGGGAAAAACAGCGGAATCGGTTCAAACAGCGCCTTGAAATGCCCCGCCTTCTGACATTTGATCCCGTTGTACTGAATCAGACAGAAGGTAATGAGTCCCAGGCAAAGCGTCACGCCGTAATCTGCCGTCGGCCCGCGAAGCCCGAGAAGCCCCGACAGGTTACAGATCAGTATGAACAAAAACAGGGTGCCGATATAATTCATAAATTTTTTCGGCTGTTTCATATTGGTCTTTACCATGTTTCCCAGCATCTCTGCGACGATCTCCACCACATTCTGGAAACCAGTCGGTACATCCTTGGCTTTCTTCATGCTGCGGTTTGCCGCAAACGCAAAGATTAAAAGCACGACCGTCACGATAATCATGGAAACGTGGGTCGAAGTCAGCCAGAACGTATGTCCGAACATCTGGTAATTCACCAGACCTTTTATGGCGAAATCTGCTTCACATAAAATCATTCTCATGCCCTCACCCCTTTCTTTATGGAAATAGGTTTTTCGCAGCCGCCGTAAAAGAAACAGCAGCCACATTTATCTTTCAGTCTTCAGGGTCCTTTAAAAACCCCAAATGACGGAAAGCCTTATGAATAAGCGGCCTTGTATAAACCCCGAGCTTCAAGGTAAAAAGACCCGCCAAAATCGCCAGCATGTTGAACCATCCGGACCACCAGGCCGCCACTAAAACAGCAGCCCCGGCCGCCACCCGGATCAGATAGGCCCGGACCGCATGATTCTTTGCTGATTTTTCCTCCATCATGTCCACGGAAGTCTCCAAGGTAATACTCATATGGATAAAATATCCTGCTGCCAGCAAAAGCCCGAGAAGGAATCCATATAAAATCCCATCTGTTATGCCCCACACGGCCAGGACTACGATAACCCCGGCAAGGCCCCATAGACCTATGCCAAGCAGCACCTCTGCCACCACTTGGCCGACATATTTAATCATCGTCCCTCTCCTCATCCGGCCGGACTGCCTTCTTTGCCAGAAGATATGCACTTCTTGCGCCTGCCAGAATCCCCAAAATCAGCAGGGGAAGCGTAAAGTATGTGGAAAACCGGTTATCCAGCCACACCCCCAGCATGACGCACAGGATCACCGGCGTCAGCATGGTAATCCCAAGCTGGCTGACCAGGGACAGACAGCGGACAAGCTCCCTGTGCTTTTCCTTCATACCCGTACCTCCAGCCGTCTGCCGGTGGGCTCATAGGGCTTAAGCTCCACTCCTGCAGATAAAAGCATCCGTTTGGACGCCCGGACTGCAGACGTATCTCCATATTTATCATCCGCATAGATGATCGTCTTTATCCCGCTCTGGATAATCGCCTTGGCGCATTCATTGCAGGGAAATAAAGTCACATAAATCTTGCTGCCCTCCAAGCTTCCTCCCCGGTAATTCAGGATCGCGTTAAGCTCGCTGTGGGTGCTGTAAAAGTATTTTGTCTCGTAAGGATCCTCTCCTTCTCTCTCCCAGGGAAATTCGTCATCCGGACAGCCTTTGGGAAACCCATTATAACCCATGGAAAGAATCTTGTTATCCTCGCTGACAATGCAGGCCCCCACCTGAGTTCCGGGGTCCTTGGAACGCATGGACGAAAGCTCGGCCACCCCCATAAAATATTCATCCCAGGAAATATAGTCCTGCCGCTTCCCGCTCATAGGCGTCTCCCCCTCACTCTTCAATGAGGCCTACGCGCCTTGCATGACGTTCGTCCCCGGAAAACGGAGTGTTTAAAAAGGTATCTACAATCTTTACCGCCAGTCCGGCGCCTAAAACCCTGGCACCCATGGCCAGGATATTGGCATCGTTGTGAAGTCTCGTAGCCTCCGCGGAAAAACAGTCGGAACAGAGGGCCGCCCGGATCCCCTTCACCTTGTTGGCCGCAATGGAAATGCCGATCCCGGTCCCGCAGATCAAAATTCCTCTCTCACACTCCCCGTCCGCCACGGCTCGGGCCACCTTTCTGGCATACACAGGGTAATCCACTGCCTCCGCACTGAAACATCCATAGTCCTTATATTCAAAATGATTTTTATCCAGCCAGGCCATAATCTCCTGCTTTAATTCGTATCCGCCGTGGTCACATCCCAGCGCTATCATCTGCCTCTTCCTCCTTAAATATGATTTCTGCTGCCACCTTCGTAAACAAATCTATATGCTCATAACAAGCCCCGTAGTCCGCAAGCGTCCCCCCAAGCGGCTCCGTGATATCTCCGTCCTGTCCCGCAAATTCCCGGAGGGTAAACACATTCGGCATATCGGGAAACCGCTCCCTCACCTGCTCTCGCTCCGCTCCCGTCATGGTGAGCACCAGCGTTCCGGCAATAAAATCCGTGCTTTCCAGCACCTTTGCCTCATCCGCCAGAAGTGCAAGTTTATGGCTTGTCAAAATCGCTACTGCCTTCTGGTTGATGGGCTCCGGAAAAAGCACCACCAGCCCCCTAGACATCACCTCGATCTCCCGCCCGTCCCGAATGCCTTCAAAGACAGCCGCTGCCATATTGCTCAGACAGGTATTGTCCGTACAGACAAAAATAACCCTTTTTACTGCTGACATGCCATCACTCCTGACTTTTTTCCTCAATTGCCAATGTTCACCTGTGCAGCGTTCTAAACTCCGTTGCACTTTACTGTTCTGTATCCTGCCGCCTTGAGAAGACGGTTCATAATCGCCCCGCTTAGAGGGGTTTCTTCAAAGCTCTCTGAAAATATACAGTCCACCTGCTCCTTATCAAAGGACCGGAGCACATCGTAAAGACTGCGTGCAACACTCTCCGGCTCATTTCTTCTGCCCGCGCATTTCTTCACCGGGGCATCATAAAACCGTTCCGATTCCTCCGTGCAGAGGACTCCTGCCCGCCTGCCTTCGGCTGCTGCCTGTTTAAGCGCATTCTCAATAGAAATACACACCTGCGTCGGGCTCCCCAGGAACACGGTCATCTCTGCCTTTGGTGCATAATGGCGGTATTTCATACCTGGCGCCCTGGGCCTCACATCTGCCCCGGCCTCCCCTGTAACGGCTGCATCAAACGCTGCCTTTCCAATCAGGGGAAAGAGCATCTCTTCTGTAATATATCCCGGCCTGAGAATCACCGGACATCCCCCTGACACATCAATGATCGTCGATTCCAGGCCAATCCCCACGGTCCCTCCGTCCACAATCATATCCACTTTTCCGTCTAAATCTTCCAGAACGTGAAGCGCCTTCGTGGGACTGGGCCTGCCGGACGTATTGGCGCTGGGGGCCGCAATGGGAACCCCTGCCGCCTGGATAATCCGCCTGGCAACCGGGTGGGACGGCATCCGCACAGCCACTGTATCGAGGCCTCCCGTAATGCCGTATGGCACTATTGCCGTCTTTTTAAAAATCAGAGTCAGCGGCCCCGGCCAAAAAGCCTCTGCCAAAATCTTCGCCTCTGCAGGAATCTCCGCCGCCAGTGGAAAAAGTTCCTCCATGGATGCGATATGGAGGATCAGCGGATTGTCAGAAGGCCGGCCCTTCGCCGCATAAATCCTTGCAGCCGCCTCCCAGTCAAGTCCATTGGCTCCCAAACCATATACTGTTTCCGTAGGAAAAGCCACCAGACCTTTGCCTGCCAGCACCCTCCCCGCCTCTAAAATGGCGGGCTCATCCATATGGAGTTCGTCTATCCTTACCAGCTTCGTTATCATCATGAAATTCAGTATATCACCCTTTTGCCAAAATGGAAAGACCACTCTTCGTAAAAATTATAGATTTTTTCAGAATTCCTTTTCTATGTATTGCATAATCCCTTTTGCCAACGCCTCTGCCACCTCTGCCTGATAACTTTCTGTCCGAAGTCTCTCTGCGTCTTCCCAATTGCTTAAAAAGCCGCACTCTGCAATGACAATGGGGCAAGATACGTGAAGCAGCATATAATATTCTCCGTTTTCCTTTGGTTTATGGGCTTTACTGCTGACAGATTCATTGAAAACCGTCTGAAGAATCTCCGCCAGGGCCTTTCCCTTCTCTGAGTTCTTATAATAGAACATCTGAGCCCCATGGACCCCTCCATCGCTGTAGCTGTTCTGGTGAATACTGACCACAAAGTCCGCCTTGCTCTCTTCAATGATCTCGCACCTCCTGTTTAAATCCGCCCGTTTTTTGTTTCCGTCCGTCTCTTTGTACAGGCCGCCGTCGTCCGTCCTGGTCAGAACCACCTGTACTCCCTCTTTTTCCAAAAGTTCCTTTGTCCTCAGGGCAATGGCCAGGTTGATGTCCTTTTCCAGAACTTCATTGATGCCGATCTTCCCCGGATCCGCCCCCCCATGGCCCGCATCCAGGGCCACTACCGGCGCCGCCCCTCCGGATACGGCTGCGCTTCCGTTCCAGAGGACCCCCGCCGCCGGTCCCGACAAGACGAATACAGCCAGCAAAAGGACCACGCCCATGATAAATTCCACACATCGTTTCAAAGGAATGCCTCCCATAAGTCCGATCATCTATACTATATGAGAAGAAAACGGAAGGTTATGAGATAAATGCGATTCTCCAGAGGACTTTTGCCTTTCATATAAGTAAGCCGCCCTGTTCTTTGATAAAGAATAGGCGGCTTACTTGACGTTACAATGCCTGATAAAGCAGGACGCAAAAGGGCATAGTCAGGATGCACAGCAGGGTCGACAGTACGTTGATCAGCCCCGCGCTGAGTTCATCTTTTCCATATACCTGGGCAAACTGTACAATATTCGAGGCGGACGGTGCGGCACTGGCCAGAAATACAATGAGAAGCAGCTCTTTCGAACCTGGCATTCTGTTCCAGATACCGCTTGCCCAGAGCAAAACCGCCACCAAAACAGGGTACAAGATCAGCCTTCCAAGACAGATGACATACACCCGCCCTCTCCGAAAGATCTCTGAAATGCGGACGCTGCCGATGATGATCCCGGTCACGAACATGCAGACCGGCGCAATCGCCTTTCCGGTGCCACTGACTGCCTCCTGGATCACCGGAGGAAGCTTAAGCCCGGTCGCTGCCATGAAAACCCCAGCCAGGATCGCGATCATGCTGCTGTTCAGAAAAAGGGTCCGGAAGGAAAGCTTTCTCTCACCGCTGATCAAAAACTTCCCGTGGGTCCAGATGAATACATTCTGGACCACCATAAAGGCACTGCAGTAAAGAATCATCTCTTCGCCGAGAACAGCACTCACCATCGGAATGATCAGGTTTCCCGCATTGGGGTAGATTAACGAGGCTCTCTCAACCACACTCATGGGAAACTTCTTATTTAGAAGCCAGGTCATGGCCACATAAAAAACATTGATCAGAACGCTTGCGGCAAATGCCAGCAAAAGCCCTCTGTAGGTGTCCTCTGTAAATTCTATCTGGAAGGAATTCAAAAGGACACAGGGAATAATGACATAAAGAGCCATTTTGGAAAGCCCCTTGCTGTCTTCCTTTGAGACGATCCTGCATTTCACCGCCACAAAACCAAAGCTGATGAGAATAAACATCACCACTATCTGTCTGACCAGCAGAACTGCCAAATTCATGTTTACCTTCCCTCTTCTGTCTTGATCCCAAACAATCTCTTCGCGTTGAGTCCCATCACCTTTGCCGTCGTCTCTTCATCATAGGAAGCAAGCATTTGAAAATATTCCTCCTTTACTTTTTCCACATCATAAAAAGGAGTGTCGGAGCCAAACAAAACCCGATCCGGCCCCAGAATATCAATGGCCCGCCTCACCTTGTCCACGCCGATGGCGCTCCCCACCAGATACATGTTCGGATTCTCTCTGGCAATCTCAATCACCGCTTCGCTGACGTCCGGGTCCCCCGCTCCGCCCATATGTACCATGAGAATAGGCATCTTTGGAAACATTCTGGCGGCTTTTTGGGCCCGTCTCGGATCCGTAAACTCCGGATAATCCGCTCCGATGTGGAAGGCTGTCATTCCGCCAAGCTTTGCAATCACGCCAATTACCTCCAGCGCCTCCGGTGAATCAATATAGTATTCATTCTGCGCCCCGTTGAGCTTCACGCCTTGAAACCCATATTCCAAAAGACAGGTTCTCGCATCCTGTTTTGCCTTTTCCAGCCCTTCTTTTATGTTGGCCCAGCCAAAGGGAAGGACTCTGGGATTCTTTTTGGCATTCTCATAGATATAGGCATTGCTCTCCGATACATCCTGAACCTCCTGGGGAAGCAGCCATGCCAGCGCCCGGTCCACTCCTGCGGCGCACATCTTGGCCTCCCACTCCTCTCCATGGATACTTCCCTCAAAATTCTCATAGGGCGACATGTGGGTATCAGCGTCAAAAATATAATACTGCCTGTCCATTCCGCTCTCCTTATTTATATCCTTCATCCATCTCGTTCAACAGTTCGATCACATGTTTTGTTCTCTCGTCCGTATTCCCCTCCGCCTCAAAAAATGCTTTCAGCAGATCCTTTGCCAGCCATTCTCCGGCAATCTTCTCCCCGATGCACATGACATTGGTATGGTCATGCTCCACGCACTGATGAGCGCAGTGGTAATCATGGACAATGGAGGCTCGGATACCCGGTATTTTATTGCAGGCAATGGAGGCGCCCACGCCTGTTCCGCAGAACATTACCCCACGCTGGGCCTCTCCCCTGACCAAAGGTTCACACACTTTTTTTGCCATGTCCGGAAAATACACCAGATCATCCGAGCCGTTGTTTCCATGATCAATCACCGTATGCCCAAGAGATTCAATATACGGTATCATTGCCACTTTCAAATTGTATCCTGCGTGATCGCTTCCTACTGATATTATCATGTTTCTCTCTCCTGTTCTTTGTTTCGTTTTCCAAGATATGCCTCCATCACCCGGCTGTCGTGAATCAGATCGGCAGATTTGCCGGAAAGGGTGATCTTTCCCCTCTCCAGAATATAGGCCCGTTCGGAAACGCTGAGGGCCAGGTGGGCATTCTGCTCCACCAAAAGGACGGGAGTTCCCGCTCTGTTGATCTCCACAATCTTTTCAAACAGCTCTTCAATGATCAGGGGCGCCAGCCCCATGGAAGGCTCGTCCAACATCAAAAGTTTTGGTTTCCCCATAAGCGCTCTGCCAATGGCCAACATCTGCTGCTCCCCGCCGGAAAGGGACCAGGCAAGCTGCTTTCTCCGTTCCAAAAGCCTCGGAAAAATCCCATATACCATTTCCAAAAATTCCCCGTTATTCCCGGCCCTGAGGCGGAGTCCTTTCTCCGCTGTAGTCCCCACCAGAAGATTCTGCTCCACAGAAAGCCCGGGAAACACATGGCGTCCCTCCGGCACCTGAAGAAGATTTCTTTTGGCAATCTTATGAGGAGGCAGTTTTGTGATATCCTCGTCCTGGAAACGGATCTCTCCCGTCTTTGTCACATGTCCGGAAACAGAGTTTAAAAGCGTCGTCTTCCCGGCTCCATTGCTGCCGATGAGCGCAACGATCTCTTTATCGTTCACCTCTATTTCCACCCCGTGAAGAGCCTCAATATTTCCATAAAAAGAGTGCAGCCCTTTAACGACCAGCATGATTTCCACCTCCCAGATAAGCCTTGATCACTTCCTCATCCTCCTGGACCTCCTTTGGCGTGCCCGTCATGATCTGATGTCCGAAATTCAGCACGGTAATCCGGTCGCAGATACTCATCACAAAATCCATGGCATGTTCGATCAAAAGTACCGCAATGTTTTTTTCCACTGCGATCTTAATCAGGGCACCCACATATTCCATTTCTTTATTATTCAGTCCTGCGGCCGGCTCATCAAGCAGCATAACGCCAGGCTCACAGAGGATCGCCCGGATAATTTCCAGAAGCTTCTGCTGACCGTAGGACAGCTTATCCACCGTGTCCTTTAAATCCACCTGACCCAGTCCTGCGCTCTCCATAAGGAAGGAAAGAGCTCCCTCATCTGCCGCCTTTTTCTTTCTCTTGTTTGCCAGGTCAACGCCCATATAAATGTTGGTTCTGATGTCGCATCTGCCCAAAAGCCTTGGATGCTGGAAGGTTCTGGCAATGCCTGCCCGCGCCCGCCTGTAAGTGGGATACCTGGAAATATTTTTGTCTTCCAAAATTACAGTTCCTTTGTCCGGCATATAGATCCCGGTGATCAGGTTAAGCAGTGTGGTCTTTCCGGCCCCGTTTGGTCCGATCAGCCCAAAAACCTCGCCCCTGTACAGTTCCAGGCATATGGCGTCGGCCGCCGTGACTCCGCCGAAATTCTTACAGACATTATCCAGCTTCAGAACTGCGCTTTTTTGCTCCCCTGTACTTTTCATAAAGCGTCTTCCCTCCTCCCAAAATACCTTCCGGCTGAACGACCATTAAGATCATGATTCCGATTCCATAGATGAACTGCATATAATTCTGCAGAGGACGTACCCATTCCTGAAGCAAAGAGATGCACAAAGTTCCGATGATCGCCCCCACCGGCGAAATCGTTCCCCCCAGCATGATCATGATCAGATACATGGTGGACTGCTGATAGGTAAAGGTCTGATAGCTCAGATAACCGGACAAAAACGCATACAGCGCCCCCGCCGCTCCGCACAGCGCCCCTGAAATTGCAAAAGCAGTGCTTTTGGCCAGCAGGCTGTTGACCCCCAGGCAGTCGGCTGCCAGCTCATTGTCCCGGATCGCCATAAAGGACCGCCCCAGGGAAGAATGAAACAGAACCCGGATCACCACATTCACCAGCAGACACACGATAAAAATGATAAAAAACTTTGAGATTTCCCCATCGGCTGTGAATCCCAAAATTTGAAAAGGCGGAATGTCGGAAATTCCAAGGGCCCCTCCTGTCACCGGCGTCCAGTTCATAAACAGGCCGTTTAAGATCGTCATGAGCCCGATGGAGGCAAAGGTAAAATAATATTGCCTCAGGCGGAAAAATGCAAAACCCAGGACAAAAGCAAACAGCGC
>JAAWBT010000045.1 GCA_022792835.1 Lachnospiraceae bacterium
ATATTGAGATGCCAAAGATGGATGGCCATCGCCTGACAAAGCTTATCAAGGATGATCCTCGTCTGAGACATCTTCCGGTCATCATTTTCTCATCGCTCATAGACGAGCAGATGCGGATCAAAGGAAAAGAGCTGGGAGCGGACGAACAGATCGCCAAGCCGGAGATCGGACATTTGGTCGGTCTTCTGGATATGATGCTGGCCAAGTTCAACGAGCTTCGGCCTAAGTTCGAGGTTACCGGAAAGTAGGGGGGATATTTTGGCTACTATCATTACCGTTTCAAATCAAAAGGGAGGCGTCGGAAAAACGACTACTTCGGCGGCGCTGGCCGCCGGGATTGCAGCTACCGGCCGCCGGGTTCTTGGAGTAGATCTGGATCCCCAGGGAAATTTAGGCTTCTGCCTGGGACTGGAACCTTCGGATTCTCCCACGGTGTTAGATGCCCTGTTGGGAAAGGTGACGACTGCAGAAGCCGTGGGGCGGACTGGCTACTGTGATATTCTGCCCTCCGATATTTCCTTAAGCAGCGGCGTGGAGCATGTGGCCACGGACCATAAAGAGTGTATTCTCAAAGATACTCTGGCCCCCATTATCGGACTATATGATTATGTGGTGATTGATACTCCGCCGGCTTTAAATCTACTGACGGTAAATGCCTATGTGGTTTCTGATTTCCTGATTATTCCCATGGGGACGGATATCATGAGTCTGGTAGGGTTGTCTCAGTTAAAGGAAACCATAGAATCGGTCCAAAGTTCTCTGAACCCCAATCTTAGGGTCATGGGAATTCTTCTGACTCGTTTTAATAAACGGACACTTCTCGCGAGGGACGTGCTGGAAATGGCAGGACAGCTTGCCAACCAGATCGGGACTGTGGTTTTTGAGACGAAGATACGAAACGGTGTGGCGATCGCAGAGGCACCGGCCCATGGAGAAAGTATTTTTGAATACAGTCCCCGTTCGTCGGCAGTGAAAGACTACCAGGATTTTCTGGAGGAGATTGCCGATACGATTCATCTGAAGGAGGTAAAAAAGAATGGCGAAAAAGACAAATAAAACGGCACATCTGCTGAATACATTGACAAGCGGAACGCCTGAGAGTGAGGAGACTTCTGCAAAAGAGGCGGGAGCGGGGGCGGCGCCGGAAAATAAAGTGATCGTCGTCAATGAGACCAGTGAAAACGAGAAGCTTTCCAATGAGATCAAAAATCTTCTGGAGTCCCAGCTGGAGGAAGAGATGGCAGAGGCGAAAGGGTCAGGAGAAAATTTCGCGATAGCGGGAATCTTTGAGGAAAAGGAGGAAGCGGACAATAAGGCAGAGCCCGCTGTAGGGGAAGAGGAGCCGGCTAAACCGGAGCCGGCGGCGGTTTCTGAAGAAGTAGCCGAAGCAAAAGAAAAGCCGGAGGAAGATTCCAGGAATCGTGCCTACAATATGATGAACGTGATGGAGCGGCTTCTCGCTAATATGGAAAATGAGATGGAAAACGAGATGCGCCAGAATGGAGTCTGCATGTGCGACCGCTGCCGTGCGGATGTCCAGGCGTTGGTGTTGACTCAGATGCCGGCCAAGTACGTCATCGTCGACAGCACCAATATCTCGCCTATCATGGGATATTATGAGAACCGCTATAAGATCCCTATGCTCACAGAGATCCTCAAAGCCTGTACTAAGGTGAAAGAGCAGCCGAGACATTGAAATAGGAAAGACAGATCCCTCTGCCAGATACGGCAGAGGGATCTGTCTTTTGGAAAAACCCCATATATCGAATGCCTGTCATAAAATCAAGCTTTTTCTTATGAAGACAGGAAAAACGCCGATATTTTAGATAGACAGAATGGTTTATGCCAGGAGAAAGCAAGCTTGGAGAAAGGAGAATATAGATGGCAAGTATATCAGGAACCACAAGCAGTTTGAGTACAACTCTGCGGGGCTATGGCGGCATGGCATCAGGGATTGACCGTGATTCCATTATCGAGCAGATGTCGATGGCCTCAACAACCAAAATCCAGAATCAGAAGAATGCCATTACCAGCCTTACCTGGAAGCAGGAGGCCTTTCAGGGCATTATTAATCAGATTTTAGATTTACAGGATAACTATCTTTCCTATTCAGCCTCAAGTAATGTGATGGATGCTGGCATGTTCGCAAAGAATGTGATTACGGCCAATGGCGATGAGAAGGTGTCGAAGTATGTCAGCGTCAGCGGTTCATCCAGTCTTTTAGAATCCATGTCCGTGTCAGGCGTACAGCAGCTTGCGACAGCGGCCAATGTGCAGTCGGGGATGAAAGGAAGCGGTGCCATTGAAACCAGTATGAGTTTTTCTACCCAGCCCAGAGAATCAAGGCTGGAGGGGACGAAGTTAATTTTCGGTTACAGTGGGGATAAAGGAAAATTTAATGAAACGGGCACATTTACCTTTCCCTCTTCCTACAAAGATGAGAACGGCAAAACTGTAAATATCGATTATACGAAAACTGACCTGAAAGAGCTGGCAGAAGATTTAAATAAGGCCATTGCGGCAAATAAAACTGAGATTTACGGAACAGACAATGAGGCTATTACCATCCAGTTTAAGGCGACCAAGGATGGTAAAGACTTGCAAATAGAGTATGCGAAAGTAGATAAGACTGGCGGAAACTATAAAATTATTGAAAACAGCCAAACGGATGCTGAGGCTACGGCAAACCAGGCTGGGCTGGTGATCCGTTCCAATTCCTCTGCGCTGAGCGCGCTGGGATTCAAGGCAAAACCGACGGAGGACTCTGAAGAGCTTAAACCGGAAAACGGTGGATATAAGCTGGGGGATTTGAATAGCCATATATCAGATACTTCCCAAAGTTATGTCTATGAGTATGGCAATATGGCACAGTACCTGAAAGGCCAGAAATTCACAATCGCCTACGGCGGACAGAGCAAGCAGGTAGAACTGATCACAGAAAGTGACTGGAAAGAGCTGTCAGAAATGACAGGCAAAACAGATCAGGAAATGAATGAACTCTTCGCGGAAAAGATGCAGTCACATCTGGATGCGGCCTTTGGTAAGGGAAAGATTAAAGTTGACGGCACAGATAATAAAATTTCCTTCGATAACGCCAACCCTGACGACAAGAGCAGCCTTACCATTACCTCCAGCAACTATGGCGTCATGAAGGAGACAGGGCTGAATCATGGAAATTCTAACAAGATCAGCCTGGAAGCCAGCCTGTATGACAATCGTGAACGGCTGGGGCTTACCGGTTTTGAGGTTGATCCGAGTGGGCAGTTTAAAACTGAGGAAGAGGCGAAAGAAGCTTTTGACCAATATCTGAAACAAGCATTTGTAATTAACGGGGTTAAGATCAATGCTTCTGCCGACATGACGGTAAACCAGCTTCTGGTGAATATCAATTCCTCTAAGGCGGGGGTAAAGGCTTCCTATTTAAGCACCAGCAATAAATTTACGTTGGTCAGTACAGAGACCGGCTCCGGAAGAGAAATAGAACTCGGAGAGAAAGTAAATACAATTACAAATCCTGGCGCTGCGGGAGCGATATTTGGGGGCGTTGGCAGTAGCAGCAGCGACGGCAAAGACGCTGTCATGTATGTGGACTATGGCACTGGCGCTGAGAAGGTGGTCAGCTCTACCAATACGTTTGACCTGGACGGTCTCAAGATTACCGTGTCCGGCGAATTTGGCATTGAGAATGAGAAGAATGAGAATGGAGAACTGTTAGATAAAGACGGCAACGTGCTGGCAGGGGATCCGACCTTTGACCGGACCAAGGCGGTTACCTTCAATGCCTCCGCAGACGTGGATAAGGCCACTGAGGCAGTCAAGAAATTCCTGGAAGACTATAATAAGCTGGTAAAGGCGATCAATACAGAGATTACAACAAAGCCTGACGACGCTTACGGCCCTCTGACTGATGAGCAGAAGGACGAGATGAGCGAGACATCCATCGAGAACTGGGAGAAGAAGGCAAAACAGGGTCTCCTGTTCAATAACAGCGTTATGAGAGATCTGAGCATGAGTGTTCAGGGTGTTCTGACGAAGATTATGGGCAATGGAATTTCCTATGATGATCTGGAGGAGATCGGTATTACTATGTCTACGGATCCCTACGATGGCGGCACATTGGGCTTTGACGAGACAAAATTCAAGGCAGCTATGAAGGATGATCCGGAGAAGGTGGGACGCATCTTTACCGGAGGCGGTGAAGTCAAACAGGGAATCGGCGGTGTAATCAATGACACGCTGAAGCAGTATGCGACCAGATATGCCTACTTGAATGGCGGCTCCTACGGCCGGCTTGTGGAGGAGGCAGGTTCAGAAAAAATTACGCTCTCGATTCAGAATAATGCGATTTATAAGCAGTTGAAAGATATGCAGGATAATCTGGTGTCATTGCAGAGCAAGCTTAAATCTGAGCAGGATCGTTACATTCAGATGTTTACCAGGATGGAGACAGCGATCAGCAATATGAACAGCCAGTCCAGCTATCTGTCCTCGCTTTCGGGCTGATAGAAGGATGGGATTCCAGATTCAGGAGGGAACAGGATGAATGGATATCAGAAATACAAGGCGCAGAGCATTTACTCCATGTCTAGTGTGGAATTACTTTTAATGCTATATGATGAAGCAATCAAGCGGATGAAGATGGCGAAGTGTGCTCTGGAGGATAAGGATTATGGGGTGTTTGACAACTCCATCACTCGTACGGTTCGGATTGTCCGTTATCTGAATTCAATTCTTGATATGGAACAGCCCATCAGTGAAGAGTTTCGGCGTATTTATGAGTATCTGTTTTATGATCTGAGTGCAATTCGGGCTGGGAGAGACAGAAGAATGGAAGATATCGAACAGATTATCCGGGTATTGTCCGAATTCCGGGATGGATTCGAAGAAGCGGGAAAAGAAGTGCGGGAGGTCCGTGTCACAACTACAAGGAGTGTTACCGGATAAGTGAGAGTTTGGAAGTAAGCTTTCCATTCTGTCTGGCGTGAACGGTACGACGGAAAGAGGAACCTATGGCAGTGGATTTGGAACAGATGATGCTTCTTCTTCAAAAACGGTATGGTTCCTTGAAGAAGATCGATGAATTGACGGATGAACTTCAGAGTGCCTTTGCAAGACATGATGAGGTTTCCGCTTCCCTGCTTTTGGAGATCAGGGCGGAAGAAATTGCGGAAGTAGATAACTGTTATGGCCGGATCTGGGATCTGGCCAGAGCAGGAGGAGAGGATGCAAAGGAAGTCAGAAGACTGATGCATAACGATCCCTTCGCTGCCCCTGAGAGCGATTGTTGGGAAGAAAATAAAATCTTTGAAGTGCGGCGAAGGACAGTCCGGCTACTGGAACAGCTGCAGGACAAAGACCGCCGCATGAATCTGAGTGCGGGGGGTGAGAAATCATATTATAGGACAAAAGAGAAAGTCAATTGACAAATATTGATGAAAGGAGGAAATTCATATGTCAATTAGCGGTATATCAGGCGGCGGCTATGGATATGGCTATTCTTCTTCGATTAATAACCTGCTTCAGTTGTCGTCTCTGAAAACGACTTCGGCTTACAGCGCGATCAGTGCTGTTAAAAAGATATCATCCACCAGCTCCAACACGTCGGCTTATGCCAGTGTTACCAGCTTTTTGAAGGACTATCAGTCAGAGCTGACCGGTCTGGAGGCGGCTGCAGCCAAGCTGCAGATCAGTAAGAGCGGAAATGTCTTTACAGAGCTGGAGGCCGGTTCTACGGATGAATCTGTAGCTTCGGCAAATCGCTCCTGGCGTTTGGAAGCGGGGATGGATGTCAATCTGGAAGTGCATTCTGTCGCGCAGGCACAGAAAAATTCCAGCATTGCCAACTATGCGACAGACCTGGCAGACGAGGATATGGAATTCGAGATTGCCGGACCTGGCGGAAATCAGACGGTTTCCATCAGCAGCACCAATGCCAATGGAAGCAAAAAAACTTACAAGCAGATGTATGAGGAAGCGGCCAGAGCAGTTAACGGCAATTCCAAGACAGGTGTCCGGGCATCTGTGCAGAGTGAAGATGGGAAGGTATCCCTGGTACTCACAGGAAAGGCTACAGGCGAGGCAAACGGTTTTAAGGTAAGCGGAAAGACTGGAGCAGCGGCTGGTCTGGAATATGTGGACACTGCGGCAGCGGATGCGAAATATACGGTCACTCAGAACGGAGATTCGCAGACCTATTCCTCTGCAAGCAATAAAGTGAGTATTGCATACGGACGGGTAGACGTGGAGCTTAAGAAAGAAGGAACCACTAATATCTATTCCGGTGTCGATACAGACAAGATTACCTCTGCAGTGCAGGATTTGGTAGACAGTTATAATTCTGTCACCAATCTTCTGGAAAGTAATTCCGGACGAGGAACCGGTACAGCGGCTCATTTGGCTTCATTCCAGAGGGGGATGGCCCATGAAAAAACTCTGGCGGCTCTCGGCATCACAACCAACAAGGCTGGTGATCTTGTTTTGGATGAAGAGAAACTGATGGAAGCTTTAGAGAAAGATTACGATTTTGTAGTCGATACTCTGGGCGGCCAGTTTGGTCTGGCGGAGAAAGCGGCACAGAGAGCGGACCAAGCGCTTTCTGATCCCGTGCAGAGGATTGTGAGCAATGATCTGGGTGGTAGTTCCAGCTCATCTGGCTCTGGAAGCAGTGCAGGAAGCGCTGGGAACGCAGCAAGCAGTCCTTATATGCAGTTTGCGAATTTTGTGTCCGGCGGGGCATACAATCTGGCAAATTATTATGCGGTAGGTATGCTTTTGAATACCATGGCTTAAGAATTTTATGTGACAGTCTTAAATGACAGGGCAGCGGGAGAGGGGATCCCTTTCCCGCTTTCCCATGTCTCTCTGATATGATTTCTTTTTCAATGACATTTACAGGAGAAGACAAAAAATGAATCAGGTTCTCTTTGAAGGACGTTTGCTGGTCAATATAATAAGTACCATGTTGCACAAAGGTGCTCTCCAGGTGCGGTATGGGCGTATGAACTGGGAACGTATGTTTAGAACAGCAGATTATCACCGAGTTGCCAATATTATTTATCTGGGACTTTTGGGAAATGGTGGTCTGGTTCCGGAACGGTGGATGAGCCGCTTTTTTGACCGGTATCAGGAATCTCTGACGGGCGGGGGAAGCTGTGAAGCGGCAGAACAGGAAATCCTGGCACTTTTGGATATGGAAAAGATTTCCTGTGTAGTATTATCTTCCACGACCATACGAGGGCTCTATGAGTTACAGGAAACGGCAGATATGAGTCCTCTTCGGCTTTATATGAGCCCGGAGGTTTATTCACGGGTAAAGGGGTTTCTGGTGGATCTGGGGTATGAAACGATCCAGAACTATTCGGAATTTGGAGAACGCATGCACCGCTATTCTGGCATGAATGTGGATATTTATCAGAAGCTTCCCTTCCGGACCAAGTATTATGAAAAGGGAATGCGGGAGCTTGTACTTCGCGCCCGTGTTCGAGCCGGTGGGACTGGAGTGCGGATTCTTTATCCGGAAGACCGTATGGTGTACCGGATGGCTTCTGTGGCTTATCAGTATGTGAATGATGAGTTGATGCTCCGGGATATGCTGGATCTGTTCCTATATCACAGAGTATGGCGGGAACAGCTAAATCACGGATATATAAAGAAAAAATTACAGGGCTTTCATGTGGATGGTTTGGCAGATAAGCTTTTGAGACTTTCTTATATGTGGTTTGGAGAGAAAGAGGATAAAGATTTTATGCATGCGGCCGAAGAGCAATTGGAGGATTTGAGTTTTTTTGATGTACTGGAAAACCGGATTTTCAGCAGGGGGGAACTCGGGAAGGATAAAGAGAGCGATCCGCAGGCATTGGGGCTGGCCAGGCTTCTCAATAAAGAAGAAGAAAAAGAGAGTCGGAAAGCGAAAAAAGAGACACGCCGTCAAAGGCGGGAGGAAAATAAGAAAGCAAGAGGACGATTCCTCCGTTGGATATTTCCGGATTACAGGTATATGTCTGGTCTGTATCCAGCGCTTGAGAAAGCCCCCTTTTTACTGCCCTTTTACTGGTGTGCCAGAGGGGTACGTCTTCTTATTGGGATGATGAAAAAAAAGGACCAATAATCCATTCGGATTATGGTCCTTTTTTAAATTGTAAATAGATATTTTACTCCTGTTTCCTGCCGTCTGAATGTTCAGGAGCAACAATGTGGGAGAGCGCGTTTTGCAAAGAAAGAAGAGAATCCGTGGACGGCGCCAGAGCTCCCCGGTTAATCTGTTCGGCTTCTGACAATTCTTCCCGCAGAATAGAAATGTGCTTGGGCGCATCAATGGCAACACGTACTCCGTCTGAGGCACATTCCAGAATTGTCACGCGAATGTCATTTCCGATCAAAAAACTTTCACTTTTTTTGCGTCGTATTACCAACATTCTTTTATGCCTCCTCCGTCTCTCCATCTGCAGTCTCGGCAGCTAGTGCCGCAAAAGAATCAAATCGATGCCGATAATGATAAGCGGGATTTGAAAGGATCACCTGCATGCCTTTGCGGGTGACAGGGTCAATCACCAATGGACACTTCAAATTCACGGTACTCTGCAAATATTCGTCTTTGTTACGGATATTACAGATCGCATAATAAGAAAGCTCATCGGCATCCTCTGCTTCTAGGAAAGACAATTCTGCCTCCGAGAGAGAGGGAGCATAGTCTTGGCAAAAGATCAGAGGATTGACAATCGCAAAGACAATTTCCGGCCGATCCGTTGCCAGCATCAGCAAGATGGTATCGTCTCCCTCTGTGAGACAGAGCAAAAGATAATGCTTTAAATCCGGAAAGCCGAAGATACCATCAGGAAATGTGATCAAATCCTTTTCTTCGTATTCAATCTCTCCATAAGAATCGGTTTCAATTATCATAGCGATGGCACACTCCTAAGCCAATAAATTCATAAAGCCGTTGTCATTAAACTTCTCGGGCGGTACATAGTTGTGTCCACCCAGATACTCAAAATGAACTTCAGGCCGTTGTGTCATGACAGTCATGTCAAGAGACGGAAGGAAAGACAGTTTACCGCTGGCAACCCGGAATTCAAAAGCTCCCCGTTCCATGGTATAGGCAGAATTACTTTCTGCGCTGACCGCTGCCTGGACGTCATTGGAAGATGAAGTCTCCACTGTAACAGCCTGTGTTGCATCTGCAGAAGTCATCTCACTGTCAGAGGCACTGGCTGCCGGAGCCGTTTCAGGAGCCTGAACAGGAGCCTCTCCAACAGCATTCGAAGCCTTAGGTGAAGGGGCTGTAGAATGCTGTGTCTGCTGGACTGAGAAAGTACGATTGATCTGATTCACGAAATCATAACCGGCATCTACAGTTTTGCCTCCCGAATGCTGCGATTGGAAAGCTCTCATGCGTGCAATGGCCTTTCTTCGCTCCAGATCAACGGAATCTGAAGAGACCAGACGGGCACTCTGCGAGAAACGAACGGACTGATAAGGAGTAGTCGTGACTCTCAAAAGCTGTCCTGTCATAAGAATACCTCCTTTCCTAAAATTTTAAACAATTAACGCATAAAATCAAATAAAGAAATCCCCATAATCTTGGAACTTACCTGAAGCGCTGCCGTATAAGAACGCTGGTAAGAGAACATTTCAACAATCGCCTCATAAGGATCTGCACCCAGCTTTTCCTGGTACTGTGTTTCCAGATTCAGCTTGTCATCCTCCAGGCGGGTGAGGGTATTTTCCAGCTGATTACTTTTATTGCCCAGATCACTGTAGGTCCTGCCAAGCAGGTCAGAAGAAGTCTGCATCTGATCCAAGACACCGCCCAGCTTCTTGTGGAATTCCTCCTTGTCAATGGCAGAAGCACTTCCCGTTTCGTCGTTTCCAACTGCGGTAGTACGGCCGTTATCCAGATAAGTCATATATTTGTTCATGGTGATGATGCCTTGACCCAAGATACCGATGGCGCTGTTGGCCAGAGCCTTTTCCACATCTTCTTTCTCATAGGCAGGCGTTTTTGTACGCATAGAATCGGAACTGATGTTGGTCAGTACATTCATTCCACCGGTGTAAGTGTCGATGAGAGTCTTGGTGTCATGAATGGAACCGTAACCGACATCTACCCGTCCCTGTTCCTCCATGGCCAGTTTGAGTTTATCCCACTGTTTACCATCCGGATCATCCAATTTAAATGTATATTCTCCGTTTTCCTCTTTCAGCTGGAATTTAAATTCCGTGGCCTCGTCATCTCCGGAAAACTTGTGACTATAGGTCATGACCATCTTGTTGTTCGTGGAGTCATAGGTGAGGGCAAAGGGAGTGGTGGACAAATCGTTGCCGCCAAACACGTAAAAGCTTTCATATTTGCCGTTTAAATTGTTAATCATGGACTGCTGCTTCTGAATCAGGTCGTCCCGGATAGTCCCAACGTTTGTGGAGATTTCATTGTTGGGCGTATTGAGGATATAAGAGACTTTGCTGGCCGCATTGTCCTGTCCTGTAGCCAGAGTGGACTGGATCGTACGGATAGCTTGTTCTTGCTGATAGAGCCGCTTGTCAACGTCTTCCAAAAGCTGCTTTTTGCTCAGGACATCCTGATACTGGGTATCCATCCGCTGACCAGAATAATAAGCCAGAGGGTTTTCCGCAGCGGACTCGTAAGCCTTGCCGCTGGAAATTTTGTTCATACTCTTGTTTAACTGGCTGTGAACATCATTTACAGAGGAAGTGTACTGTCTGTAAATCGCTGTATTGGTAACACGCATTGCCATAATTAGTTATTTCTCCTTTCCGCCGGATTTATACGGTTATCTTCCTACAAGCCCGGTGTTGTTGATCAATGTATTCAAGGCTTCGTCCAATGTCGTCATCAGACGGGAAGCGGCATTATAAGCAGCCAGGTAAGTCATCATATTGGAAGCTTCCTCATCCAGACTGATTCCGGAGACGGAATCCCTGGAATTTTGAATACCGTTTAATACAGTCACATTGTTCTTCAGGGCATCCTGATTGTTGGAAGAATCGCTGGCCAACACTGTGGATACGTTGCTAATATAACCGGCAAAGGTTTTATTTCCCAGGTTTACGCCATAATATGGATGAACCGTATCTTGAGCGCTGTAAGAGACATTCATGGCGCGCAGCATGGCAAGGGCAGTGTCATTAGCATTGTTGCCATGATCTTCAATACCTTTTCCCAGGGAAACCGTCCCATTGGCCCATTCCACATTGATACCGATATTGGCGGCAGTGATGCCGGTAGTTGTCGTTGTTCCACCTGCAGAAGCAATCCTGTCTACCAGGAGAGGAGCGTCATTTCCTTTGTTTCCAAGCTTATTGATCTCATTCATAACGGTAGCGAAGCTTGACGCCAGATTGTCCAGATGGTTCATATAATACTGATATCCATGGACATCCGTCTGTTCAATGACCTTCGCATCCTGAGTCACCTCACCGCTTAACATATCTAGACTTGCCTGGATGGAACCGCCGGTAAATTCATTTTCGGCATCCGGATCAGAGCTGCCGGAGATGGTGACGTCTCCTTTTGTACCGTTATCGGCGACAGCGGCGCTTGTGAATTTGGCAGTCACATTAAGATAGTTGTCGGCGGCGGCCTGATCCGGCTCGGGATCAAACTTTAAGCTGCCATAATTCTGGCTAGCTCCGCCTTCCGTGCCGCTGATCAGGGTCAGGGTCTCACGGGTCTTTCCGTCTTTATAATAGACTAGATCGACATAGAGATCATCGGGCCAGTCTTTGTCGTCCTTGTGCAGATCGTCTTTTTTGTAGCGGATCTCAATGGGAACATAGCTGGCCAGTTTATCCAAAAGTACGTTTCGTTCATCCATGAGCTCCAGACTTTGCTGTCCGAAGATCTGATTGTGCTTGATCTGGCGGTTCAGCTCACCGATCTGTTTTAAAATATCGTTGACTGTCTGCTCGGCCCCGTTCTGGTTGGTGCCCTCGCCATTCAGACGCTCATATTCCTGCTTTCTGGCTTCGTCAATTTTCTGAGCGGAGCGGTTTAGCAGGTTGGCAAGATTTTCCATGCGGGTGCGCAGTTCACTCTCAAAGACTGGATCATTGATTTTAGCCGGGTCCTGAGCGCTGTTCAGAGAGTTCTGAATGTTGTCAAAAGCCTGACGGATGCCTGCGATGCTGCTCTCATCCAATACTCGGGACAGGGAATCCAGTGAGACCTGTAAGGAATCTGTATAACTGGATTTTTCCATCTGGGAACGGTACTGGGCATCTAAAAAAGGATCACGGATCTGAGTAACCTTATCCATGGCGACGCCGTAGCCTACTACAATCTCCGAACCGTTCATATAACGGGAGATCGGATTGGTATAATTCAGGCTGGAAGTTTCCAGATTCTGACGGGTATAACCCACCGTGTTCATATTTGCAAGGTTCTGGCCAGAAATATCCAAACGCTTCTGATTGGCCTGCAGGGCTGAAAGCGCGGTGTTAAATCCGGCGAAAGTAGCTCGTATCATAATCGTTTCTCCTTCTAACTTAATATAGTCAACGACGCTTATTCTGGCCGTTTCCTATACATAGCGGTTATGGAAATGGGAAGCCCCCTCTGCCTCCGGAAAGGCGCCACGGCTGTTTGCTCCGAGAATATGTTCAAATTCCCTAAGACGCACAGAAACGATGCGGTTCGATGATTCCTCCGCATCAGCCAGCTTCTTAAGCTTTTGTTCCATCTGAGAAAACAGCGGGGAGAGAACGGCAAGTTCTTCACCCTGGACTGTGTTCAGAATCTGACGGAAAGTGAGATCCTTCCATCCAAGGTCAGCCGCTGTGCGGCTTCTCTGCTGATCCAGTCCTCGCAGCCTAAGGAGCAGAGCCTGTTCTTCCTTTAAAAAAGAATCCATCTTTTTGTGTTCCCCGGAAGAAGCTGCCTCTGCTTTGGCAATTTCTGCCTTTGTAAGCCGTGAAATAATTTCGGACAGCTCCTCCAGAATATGGACAAAGGCCTCCAAGGTTTCTGTCCTATTTTCTTTACTGTAATCCATCCTGTGCTGCCTCCTGATCTGTCTGTCCCGGAAGGATCAGTAGCATAGCATGTGCTTTGCGATCTGTCCGGCGTCCGGTATATAGGTTCCGGCTTCTGCCTGACGGCGAAGCTCTGCTACCCGTGCATCGTCTGCAGCCGGAGCAGAAATGTCTTTTGCCGCTTCTTTGGCCAGGAGCCTGGCGAATTGTTTTGTATCTGACGGATACTGTGTCTGGTGAAGAGTCAGCTTGTCGTAACTGCCGATGCTGTCAGCCGTCTGCTGTTTCACCGGTCCCGGCACGGAGGAGGCTGTACGGTAAAAAGAAGAGTAATCTCTTCCAACCATACTGGTTCCATATAAATTCACCTTCATAAAATAATTGCCCTCCTTTCAATGCAGCCTGTGCAGCCAGCTTATGGCATATGGCTGTATTTATTATAAATTATCGACAGTTTTTTGCGCAATATAAGAAAGGACAAAAAATGTTTTTACCTTTATAAAAAAAGAAAAACGGTCGATATATATACTGATATTGTAATTTTATGGTTTAATGGAGGTTATATGGCTAACATCCTGCAGGTGACCAATCCGGTAAATGACAACAGCCGGAATGCGATAAATACACAGACGAAGAATCTTTCGGAGAGTCAGCAGCTCCAAAATCCCGTAGATCCGACTCGTGTGGTGCGGGCAGACGGACAGACGGGGAACAAGGCCGGCGACGCCATGAGCGAAGCGGCAAATATTATTGTAGATTACGAGAGTAATTACGGTGCTTTTATCAAACGCCTGGGAGAAGGACAGGAGCTGCCAAGGCTTTTGGAACAGCTTTTTCAGGCGGAGAATGCGGCTGTCCTTTTTTCGGACGAAGCGGCAGCGCCGCTTTTGGAGCAGCTTTTTGCTTCCATGCAGATGAATTCTCCAGAAGAGCTTCTGACTTTTTTACAGACTCAGATGGAGCAGCAGGCTAAGTTTTCCGGCCCGTTTTTTGACGGCCTCAGAAAGCTTCTCAGTGAAAATCGCAGCGATTCTGCGAAAGAAGCGGTGCTTTCTTTTCTGAGAAGTTATAATAGCATGTCTTCCGGGGAGCATACCCTGAAGCAGATGAAGGCTTTGACAGAAGACATTGAGCGTCTGATGTTCCGGCAGTTTAAGGGAGAATATCAGGATATTTTGGAAGATATGGACTGGGAGGCGCCGGGCGGGCAGACAAGGGCCAATGAGATGGTCTTAAATCAGCGTCTGATTCCGTTTTTGGCCTCTTATATATCCAAGACTCATGATTATGGGCCAATCCGCAGTGCAGTCATGCTTTTTATTTTCCATGCCGTCCAATACGAAGAAGGGAATCAGGACAGGCTTATGCAGCTTTTTGACAGGCTTATGCGTGTCCGTGGATTTGATCAGATTTTTGAAAAAGAAGAAGCATATGAAGAGTTTGCCAGGCTTACTCAGACAAATACGGCGAAACCGGAGGCGGGGTTTGCGGATGCATTTTCCAAACTGGTGGGGAAAGGCGCTGACGGAGCGGCAGGTTTGGAAAACATTCAGCAGTTTTATAATATTATGAATGGTATGCTGGTGAATGAGAGCGTTTATCTGCCATTGGTTCATCTTCTGCTTCCGTTCCGTTTTGAAGAGGAGCAGGTCATGTCAGAAATGTGGGTGGATCCGGATGCGGGCAGCGAGGAGTCGGAAGGCCGCAGGATCAAAATGCTATTAAAGTTTGACATCCGGAATCTGGGGCGTTTTGACCTGGTCCTTACAATGGAAAATCGTCAGGTGGGCATGCAGCTTTATGTGCCGCCTTCCCTTGCGGACAGTTCTGAACATATCAGCCGGGATGTGACGAATATCTTTAAAAAGAGCGGGCTTAAAATGGGGCAGCTCTTGATTCGGGAGAAAAAGAGTGACTTAAAGGTAATGGATGTATTTCCGGAAATCCGGGAAAAAGAGAGGACGATCAATGTCAGAATTTGATGATTTGATGAAGCGGAAGGCCGTGGCTTTGAAATATGACCCGACAAAGAACGGGGCTCCGATTGTGGTGGCTTCCGGCATGGGATATCTGGCAGAGAAGATCACAGAAACGGCCATGGGGGCGGGAGTGCCGGTCTATGAAGATGATTCTCTGGCAACTATCCTGACCCAGTTAAAGCTGGGAGCTTCCATTCCCGTGGAGCTCTATCAGGCCATTGTAGACATTTACATTTACTTCCTGGGCTATGTGCCGGACCCGGAAGAGCCCGAGCCGGTTTCTGAGGAAGAAGAAGTGGTCTAGGGACAGTTGACCCCCCGCCCATTTTACGGTATAATGGTCTGGAATAAAAAGCAGATTATTTAAGTTTTGAGAAGGAGTGATGCCATATGAGCACCATAACATCTATAGATCAGGTTCGTCCGTCAAACGGACAGGATATAAATATCAATCAGAATACTGCGACCGGTTTTGCGGGAAACACTTACGGAACTTTTCGGACAGCTCTGGACCAGGCGGTTCTGGACCAGGTCCGTGAGGATAAGATTTCTTCTTCTGACCATGGTCAGTATGATGCGATCTTTGAGCAGGCCTCTGCCTGTTACAATCTGCCTGTGGCGCTTTTAAAAGCCATTACAAAGGTGGAGTCTGATTTTAATCCTTATGACGTGTCGTCGGCGGGCGCAAAGGGGCTTATGCAGCTTATGCCCAGTACAGCGGCGGAAGTGGGAGTGACAGACCCTTTTGACCCCTGGCAGAACATTATGGGGGCTACAAAATATATCAGAAAACAGTTAGACCGTTTCGGAGATCTGAGAACCGCTCTGGCGGCTTATAATACAGGTCCCGGAAATGTAAAGAAATACGGCGGTGAGCCCGATTACTGCAAACGGTACGTGGATAAGGTGCTTGCCTATATGGGAGAGGCCCAGGTGGATACCAGCAGTGTAGGGGCAGCATACGATGTGCTGGCCAACCAGGGAAACAGCTCTTACAATATGTTTGGCAGTCCTTACGGACTGCTGGGAAATCAGGGAGGCTCTTACAGCATGTTTGGGAGCCTGGGAAATTTATATGGTATGTCAGCAGGGCTTGGAAATGTTTACGGTATGTCGGGGGGCTTTGGGATGCTTGGCAGTCTCGGAAGCTATTACGGTACCCAGGGAAGCTCCAGTGGTCTGCTCGGGAGTTGGGGAAGTGGTTTGGGCCTGCTTTCTAACAGCTCGGGATATGCGTCTGTCTATGGGCTGTCAGGTCTTCTCTCTACCGGCAGCAGTTCAGGGGATGATACGGTTACCCTGAGCAAAGAGGGCTTTAACAGTCTGATTGAACTTATGAGAATCCAGATGATGATGGGTGCAGAGCAGACAGTCGGAACCATGTCCCTGCTGTAAAAAACAGAAGGAGTGTTTTCTATGGTCTTGAAGGATTGTAGCCGGTGTATGGTGTATACACCGCAGGGAAAACCGCTTGGCGGAGCGGAGGTTATGCATACGAAGGATTACATATCTCTCTATTTTGAAATTTCAGGATTGCAGGATGTCCGTATGCGTACCGTGGTGGATTTTTACGATGACCGTGTGGGGATGATCCGAGCAGTCTGCGGGTTGGTGATCCGCAGAAATCCCACGTTTCCTGCGACGCCTCACCCATGGATGGCAGACTGTGAGATTTTGGAGGTGAAAGACAGTCTGCAGCGGCAGCAGGATATCCGGGCGAGGGTAGACATTAATATTGGTTTTGATTCGGAGCGGCACGGACCTTTTTACGGAACCATTGAGAATATCAGTGCAGGCGGCTTTTTTGTGAAAACGACAATGCCCCTGGACCGCAATGAGAGGATTAGTTTTCAGTATAGTTTCCGCACGGCGGTCAGGACTTTTCAGGCCAAAGTGATCCGGATGCAGCGGATCAAAGATGAATATGGGTATGGCTGCTGTTTTTTGGATTTAAATGAGAATGCGGAGGCGGTCATCCGCGAATATGTATATAAGGTATTAAAGGAACGAGAGAAAAAAAGGCGGCAGTGAACTGTCGGTTGAGCTTTTACCATAGCGAAGTTTGAGGCGTATCTGAAAATTTCTTTTTGTGATTTTCAGATACGTTTTTTTAAAAGAAAGGGGTTATTATTTGAAGATCAATCTGGTTATGATTGTAAAAAACGAGGAGCGGAGCCTGAAACGATGTCTTCAGGCGGCCCGCCCCATGGTAGATGAGATGATCGTGGTGGACACTGGTTCTTCGGACCGGACCATGGAGATTGCCAGGGAGGCAGGAGCTAAGGTATACGAGTTTTCCTGGGTGCGAGATTTTTCAGCAGCACGCAATTATGCGCTGAGTCAGTCGGAAGCGGATTGGAATTTGGTGCTGGATGCGGATGAGTATGTAAGGCCGCTGAAGCGAAAGGCGCTGGTGGAGAGTCTTGCCAGAGGTGATAAGCAGTATGGACAGGGTAACTGGATGGGAGCCATTCTACGGTTCGATTCTTACCGTGAGAGGCAGACGGGAAACAGCGGAGAAAACGGGAGCAAAAATGACGCTGGAATGATCTCGGTCAGTTCTGCCTTGCTGCCTCGAATTCTTCCAAAGGGTGTGTGCTATCGGGGGATGATCCACGAACAGCCGGATACGGAAATGCCCTGCCTTCTTCTTCCTCTGAAAGTGGACCATGACGGATATCTGCTGGAGGGGAAAAGCCAGCGGAATCTGGAATATTTGGAGGAGGCGGTCAGACAGGAACCGGAAAACCCCTATTATTGGTATCAAATGGCGGTTACTTTACGGGAGAGCGGAAAATTGCAGGAAAGCCTGCCCTGGTTTCGGAAGCTTTATTCAAAAGACATTGGAGGAGGATACCGGACAGATGGAATGTTGCGGTATCTCTATACGCTGATGGACATTGGGACGGCAGCGGAGCTTGATGAGGCAAAGACAGTGATTGACAGGGAAGAGGCGGTCTTGGGAAAGCGGGCGGATTTTTGCTTTGTCTGCGGACTTTTTTATACGAAGCTGGTTCTCTCTGACGTACAGCGGTACATTTCTTATCTGCCCCGCATTGAAGAGAGCTATCTGAGCTGTCTTCGCATCGGAGAACATCCGGAGGCGGAGACTGTGGCCGGGACAGGCTCTTTTAAGGCCGCCTATAATTTGGGGCTCTGGTATGAGCTTTCCGGGCAGTCCCAAAAGGCCAGGACGTATTACCAGAAATCGGCGAAGGACGGGTATGAGCCTGCGAAAGAGAGACTGAAAATGCTTGGAGCGAAAAGCGGACATTGATTTGTTGGGGGAAAATATGGAACAGAAAATAAGAATTTCTCAGTGTATGATCGTCAAAAATGAGGAAAACAATATAGAGAGAGCCCTGTCATGGGGAAAAGACATTATGTGGGAACAGATTGTAGTGGATACGGGCAGTGAGGACCGCACGGCGGTTATTGCAGAAAAAATGGGAGCGAAGCTGTTTCATTTTGACTGGATCGACGACTTTTCCGCCGCGAAAAATTATGCGGCCAGACAGGCGGGAGGGGACTGGATCGTATTTCTGGATGCAGACGAATATCTTTCGGAGGAGGATGCAAAAAAACTTGTTTCGCTTCTTTCCGGGCTTTCCGGGCAAAGGGAGAATGCAGTGATCGCCAGCTGGATTCAGACGGACGGGAGTGAGAGGCTGTTGTCGGGAACTGGAGAGGACAGCTTTCAGAACCGCCTGACCGTAAAGGCGGATGGGAGCAGGGGGAGCGCCCTGGCGGGAACTGTTGTCCGGATTTTCCGCAATCAACCGGGGCTTTGCTATCAGGGAAGGATCCATGAGCAGTTGTTTCTGGAAGGCGGAGAGGTGCTCTGCTTTGATGCCAGCGACACTCTGACTGTCTGGCACACCGGCTACAGCCCGGAAGAGATGGCGGAAAAGAAGAAAACAGAGCGCAACATCCGCCTTCTGAAAAAAGAGGTGGAAAAACGTCCGGATGACTATAAGATGCTGTCTCATCTGGGAGGCTCTTACTTTCAGCAGGGGGAGTATGAGGAGGCGGCCCGCTGGTATGAGAAGGCTGTCTTTCATATGCCGAAAGTGCAAAAGGAGGAGAGCATCCACGATGCGGCAGTCTTTAAAAACCTGCTGCTCATTTATTCGAAGTCAGAAAGAGAGGATCTTTTACAGAAAGCTTACACAGAAGGCGTCAGGAGATTTCCGAAAGAAGCGGACTATGACTATATGGCCGGACGGTATTATGTGGGGGAAAAACAGTTTCAAAAAGCGGCAGTCCACCTACAGCGGGCAATCGGCCTGTTGGATCAATATGGCAGTGACAGAAAATCGACTCTGCTGGCGAGCGGGCTTTTAGAGGCGTGGGAGATGCTGGTCCTTTGCTGCTACGAGAACGGAGATTTTAAATCCTGCGTCAATTTTGCGGTTATGCTTTTAAAAGCCGGCCCTTACCGGCCGGAAACTCTGAAAGTTTTGTTAAAAGTATTTCGGGACGAGGAAGCACAGGGGAAGGCGACGGCAGCAAAAGCGCCCCAGGTTCTTGCATTTCTGGGCAAGATTTATGATCTGAAATGTGCACAGCAGGGGCAGTTTGTCCTTAAGGCAGCTCAGGCGGTGAAATATGAGGAATTGGTCCGGTCGATTTTAGTCGAACATTCTGAAGGCTGAGAAAGCAGGTGTACAATAAGCGGGCATTCCGTTCTCACCACTGCGGACTGCCGGGGTTCTTCCGGCCCTGCTGCGGCACAGAGGAAACGATTGCGGTTTTGTTGTTTTCTGCAAGGCGCACAGATGTGGTTCAAAAGGGGCAGTGGACGGGGTCTTTTTCTGATTGTATCTTGGGGGTTGATCAGAAAGAGGCTCCGCATGTCTGATGGCGGGTTGACAGAAAGCGCCATTTGCAATAGACTGGAGATGCAGGGGGTAAAAATATGCGGTATTCTTTTCAGCAGTGGCTGCTGTTTTTTTATATTTATTGTTTTTTTGGCTGGTGCTTTGAAAGCGCCTATGTATCCTTCCGAAAACACCGTTTTGTGAACCGGGGATTCCTCCACTCTCCCATGCTGCCGATTTATGGATCCGGAGCAGTGGTGATGCTGCTTGTGACGCTTCAGCTGAGAGGGCATGTGATCCTCATGTTTTTGGCCGGCATGGTGGGGGCAACGGCTCTGGAGCTGGCGGTAGGCCTTGCGATGGAGGCCATATTTAAGGTGAAATATTGGGATTACAGTAACCAGAGATTTCATTACAAGGGAGTGATCTGTCTGTCGTCTTCCCTCTGCTGGGGATTATTTACCGTGCTGTTGAATCAATATATTCATAAGCCGGTGGAAGCGTTTGTGCTGTCCATGCCGCAGGTCATTGCGTGGACAGCAGTGATTGTAATCTCTGTAATCTTTTTGTGTGATGCGGTGGTGTCAGTGAAAGTCGCTCTGGGAATCAGGGACATGCTGGATGCCAAAGTGCGTTTTAAAAAGGAATTTGAGGAGGCTTCGGAGCAGTTTTCCAGACGGCTTTTGGAACTGAAAGAAGCCTTATCAGAGTCCTTTGGAGACCGGGTTGCGGAATTTGGAAAAAATCCGGCTACAGAGCGTCTGAATGCGTTGGCGGACGTGGCGGGAGAGCGTCTGAGTGCCCTGGCAGATTCGGCGGGAGAGCGTCTGAACGCCCTGATTGACGCGGCCAACGAGCGTTTGAATGCTTTGGCGAAGCTGAGCAGCGAGAAGGAAAAAGAAGAGATTCATACTTTGTCCAAGCTGGGAGAACGGCTGAAATCCCTGAAACGGGAAAATGAATCCCAGACAGAGCGGATGGCGTATTTAAAGCTTAAGATGTTCCGGCGGAACCCGACGGCCACCTCCAGAAAATTTGAAAAAGAATTTTCTAATATGCGGGAGGAGCAGCTCAGATGGTATGAAAAGCGCAGGCGGGAAAAAAGAAAGAGGAAATAGATTTGAAAATTTTCTTGTTGTCCCGTGTGCAAAAAAACACCCGTTTTACCGGGTGGGATTTTAAAGGGGGGACCCGGCAGCTTTATGCTGCCGGGCGTGAGTATGAAAAAGCTTGCTTATACCAATCTCAATTGGTATGCCTATAGTATACGGGCCAATTGTGACCAAAATATGTTCAGTCTATGAAAAAAACATTAAGAACATAAAAGAAATTTTATGGAAATGCAAAATTTCACAAGAGTTTTGAAATTGGAATTGAAAAACCCGGAAAATTGTTTATAATATAAAGGATTGGAAACGGGCAGCGAACAGCATAGGAGGAAAAAATATGTTATTGTCAACGGATATCGGGATTGATTTGGGGACCGCCAGTATACTGGTTTATATAAAAGGAAAAGGTGTGGTATTAAAGGAACCGTCGGTGGTGGCTTTTGACCGGGACAGCAATCAGATCAAAGCCATCGGCGAGGAAGCCCGTCTGATGATCGGAAGGACACCGGGAAACATTGTGGCTGTCCGTCCCCTGCGCCAGGGGGTTATTTCAGATTATACTGTGACAGAGAAGATGTTAAAATACTTTATCCGTAAAGCTCTGGGAAAAAAGACTTTAAGAAAGCCCAGGATCAGTGTCTGTATTCCCAGCGGGGCTACAGAGGTGGAGAAAAAGGCAGTGGAGGATGCCACTTATCAGGCAGGGGCCAGAGAGGTGTCCATCATTGAGGAGCCTGTAGCTGCTGCCATTGGTTCCGGAATTGATATTGCCAAGGCCTGCGGAAATATGATTGTAGACATCGGAGGCGGTACGGCGGATATTGCTGTGATCTCCCTGGGAGGAACTGTGGTGAGTACTTCCGTCAAGGTGGCCGGTGATGATTTTGACGAGGCCATCGTCCGCTTCATGAGGAAAAAACACAATCTGCTGATTGGCGAGCGGACAGCAGAAGAGATCAAGATTCAGATTGGCTGCGCATTCAAGCGGCCGGAACTGGTGGCCATGGATGTCCGAGGCCGGAATCTGGTGACTGGACTGCCCAAGACTATTACCATTACCTCCGATGAGACGCTGGAGGCGCTCAGAGAGCCGGCTATGCAGATTGTAGATGCAGTGCACAATGTACTGGAACGGACTCCCCCGGAGTTGGCGGCGGACGTGTACGACAGAGGGATTGTGATGACCGGAGGCGGCAGCCTCTTAAGCGGCCTGGATGCACTGATTGAGGAAAAGACAGGCATCAATACAGTAATTGCTGAGGAACCGTTGACCGCAGTAGCCATTGGCACCGGAAAATTCATCGAATTCATGCATGGACAGAGGGATTCAGACTGATGACAACCTTGAAGGGGAGAAAGATTAAGAGGCTGCGAAGGCCATGGGCTTTCGGGGCCTCTTTGTTCTCGTATAGGAAATGCAGGAGGAAAACCGGATGGAAACCATTTCGGGCTACGTGAATAAAATTGTATTTCGAAACGATGAAACTGGCTATGCGGTGATAGAACTTTTCGGAGGCGGAGAGGAAACGACCGTGGTGGGCTCCCTTTCCATGGTGGAGGAGGGGGAGTACATAACAGCAGAGGGTACCATGAAGGCCCATCCGGTTTATGGAGAACAGCTTGTGGTGGAATCTTATCAGGTTCAGGAGCCGGAAGATGTGATGTCCATAGAACGGTATTTAAGTTCCGGGGCTGTGAAAGGAATCGGCCCTGCTCTGGCGGCGAGAATTGTAAAAAAGTTCGGGAAAGACACCTTTCAGGTTTTGGAGGAGGAACCCGAACGGCTGGTTCAGGTGAAAGGGATCAGTGAGCGGATGGCTATGGAGCTGGGGAGCCGGGTGGCTGAAAAGCGGGATATGCGCCAGGCAGCGCTGTTTTTGCAGAAATATGGGATTTCCTTAAATCTGGCGGCTAAAATATTTAAACAGTACGGTTCTGAGCTGTATGCGATTATTGAGCAGAATCCCTATCGGCTGGCAGACGATATCGCCGGGGTGGGGTTTCGGATCGCAGATGAGATTGCCGGAAAAGCGGGGATTAGGGCGGATTCCGATTACCGGATCAAAAGCGGGATTTTATACACACTTTTTCAGGCTATCACCGGAGGACATATTTATCTGCCCCTGGAGGAACTCTGGCAGGAGACAAACCGTCTTCTGGGGGTGGAGCTTTCCTCCATTGAACAATATGTGATGGATTTGGTCATGGACCGGAGGCTCATTGTAAAAAAAGTAGAGGGCGGGCCCATTGTCTATGCGGCAAACTATTATTATATGGAAATGACAGCGGCAAAGCGGCTGCTGGAACTGGATTTTTCCTGGGAAATATCAGAGGAGGAAACGCTTTCCAGGATTTTGCGGATTGAGCAGGAAGAGGGACGCAGCTTGGATGAAGGACAGCGGGAGGCGGTTCGGGGAGCGGCGGTTCGGGGAGTCCTGGTCATTACCGGCGGGCCGGGAACAGGGAAGACTACGACCATCAAGGCGATTATCCGCTTTTTTGAGCTGGAGGGGCTTCAAGTGGAACTGGCAGCTCCCACAGGCCGGGCGGCCAGGCGCATGACAGAGGCCACAGGACATGAAGCGCGCACCATCCATCGGCTGCTGGAGATTACCGGTATGCAGGAGGAGGAACGGGAACAGGTGCGTTTTTCCAGAAACCGGACAAATCCCCTGGAGGCTGACGTGATCATTATTGACGAGATGTCCATGGTGGACATCCAGCTTATGGATTCTCTTTTAGAGGCGGTGGCACCGGGGAGTCGGCTGATTCTGGTGGGAGACAGAGATCAGCTTCCCAGTGTCGGTCCTGGAAATGTGCTGAAAGACATTATCCAGTCAGAACGGTTCCATGTGGTCTGCCTTACCAGAATTTTCAGGCAGGCGGGCGCCAGTGATATTATTGTCAATGCCCACAGAATCAATCGTGGGGAGCCGGTGGATATCCAGGCAAAGAGCAGAGATTTCCTTTTTGTGAAGCGGTCGGATGCCAATGCGATTATCAATGCGTGTATTTCTTTGATCTGTAAAAAGCTGCCGGATTATCTGGGAGTATCCATGTATGACATCCAAGTCATGGCGCCCATGCGGAAAGGGGCTCTTGGAGTGGAACGGCTCAACCGGATCCTCCAGGAATACCTGAATCCGCCGGATGGGAGAAAGGCAGAATGGGAATGGAGCCAGGGGATGTTTCGCGAGGGAGACAAAGTCATGCAGATCAAAAACAATTATCAGCTGGAATGGGAGATTCCTGGAGTGAGCGGGACAGTCTCAGACTGCGGAACAGGCGTGTTTAACGGAGATATCGGCGTGATCAGAGAGATCAATGTCTTTGCAGAAGAAATGAAGGTAGAATTCGACGAGGGCCGGGTTGTCACTTATGAATTGGAAGGCCTTCACGAGCTGGAGCTGGCCTATGCCATTACCATTCACAAATCCCAGGGCAGCGAATATGCGGCGGCAGTGATCCCTCTGCTTTCCGGCCCCAGAATGCTGATGACCAGAAATCTCCTTTACACGGCAGTGACCAGGGCGAAAGCCTGCGTCTGTATTGTGGGACTGCCAGAGACATTTCAGGCCATGGCGCAGAATGAAATGGAACAGAGACGTTATTCCAGTCTGGATCAATGTCTGAGAGAATTGTAAATTTCAGGGAAAGGAGCGGTGATATTTGATATTTGACCTGATTTATCCCAGACGCTGCCCCGTCTGCAATGAAGTGCTGCCCTTCGGGGAATCAGGGGCCTGTCCTGCTTGCCTGGAAAAGCTCTCTTTTGTGAGCCAGCCGGTCTGCATGTGTTGTGGGAAAGAACTGAAAAAAAGCAGTTTTGACAATGGTCAGACAGAAGAATACTGTTCGGACTGTATGTGCCATAAGCGGAGCTTTTTGGGAGGCATTGCTCTGCTCAATTATAATGATGGGGCCAGAAAGGTGATGGCAGGACTTAAATATAAAAACCGCCGGGAGTACGCGGATTTTTTGACGGAGGAAATGGTAAAACGACACGGAAGACAGATTTTGAGGCTTAAGGCAGAGGCGATTGTGCCGGTTCCCATCCATAAAAAAAGGCGGAGGGAGAGAGGCTACAATCAGGCAGAACTTTTGGCAAAAGGACTTTCCAGGAGACTTTCTATTCCGGTGAAAACTCTTTTGCTTCGGGTGGAAAATACAACAGCACAGAAAAAGCTGGGCTATGAAGAGCGTCAGAAAAATGAGGAAAAAGCCTTTGCGGCCACAAACTGTAAGGGGATGGGAAGGGTGCTTTTGGTGGACGACATTTATACCACAGGCGCCACGGCTGAATCTTGTACAAAGGCACTCCTTTCGGCTGGGGTCTCGCAGGTGTTTCTTCTGAATATGGCCATTGGTATCAGGCGAAATTAAAATATCAGATAAAATAAATCATACAAGAGCCTCCTTTGGCGTACACTGTTTTAAAGACAGGCCAAAGGAGTTTTTCGATGAAAAAGGGTTATTCAACTATTCTTTTTGGGACAATCCTTCTCTTTTTGTTTCCGTATATATTTACTTTGTTCGTGAGTGGGAGCATTTCAGAGGAACCAAAGGAAATCGCGAAGAGCGGGAAAAATGTGGTCCGGGAAGGACCTTACGGAAAAGAAGAGATTGATCTGGAAGAGTACGTTCTTGGCGTGGCGGCCTCGCAGCTTCCGGGGGACTATGAAAAGGAAGCAGTCAAGGTGCAGGTAATTCTTGCCAGGACCTATCTTTACAAGGCGGCGGGAGGAGCGGACAAGATTCTGGAATCAGATTTATACTGTACCTACCTGGACCGGGCGGGGAGAGAGAAGGAGTGGGGGGATCAATTTGTCGAATATGAGGGAAAATTTGAGGCGGCGGCCTCGGAGACAGCGGGACAGGTGATCCTCTATGAAGGGAATTTGGCGGATGCCATGTTTCACCGCGCCAGCGGAGGAATGACCAGGGAAGGGGGGGAAGGGTTCCCCTATTTAAAAAGCGTAGACAGCGGCAGTGATGTGGATATGGAAAATTATGTGACCATCAAAGAATATTCAGAGGCAGAGCTTGTAAAAGGGATTGGCGGTATTCGGGGACAAAATCTGGGATCAGGAGAAGCGCTCGGGCTACAGATTGTATCCAGGGACAGCGCAGGCTATGTCACACAGGTCATGGTGGGGGCAGAAGAATATACAGGTGAGGAAGTGATGGCAGCTCTTTCTCTTCCATCCCCGGCATTTTCTGTCTCTCAGACAGAAAGCGGCCTTAAATTTGTGAGCAAAGGTTCGGGCCACGGTTACGGCCTGAGCCAATGGGGAGCCAACAAACTGGCCAGAGAGGGAAAGGATGCCATGACGATTCTGAATTATTATTTTCAGAATATCACGGTAGAAACTCCTGGCTAACCAGAAATGCCCAGTTAATTTTTGAATAGGACACGGTAATCGGGCAAGAATAATACCGAGGTGATTATCGTGAAAAAGAAACAAGGATTGCTGGTCATGCTGCTGGGGTGTCTTGTTACCGTGAGTGCCATTGCCGGAGTTCTGGTATGGCAGGGAGCGGGCAAGAAGGATGAAGAGAATCGTCAATATGCCGAGACGGACGGTTCTTCAGAACAACTCTTATGGAATGACGAAGAAACGACAGGTACAAAAGAAGAGACGACGAAAGCCGTGACAGAGACAAAAGAGACAGTGAAAGAAGCAAGAGAGACGACGCCTGCGGAGACAAAAGAGAGGGAAGAGACGACTTCCGCTCTGGAGGCCCGCCATGAAACGGAGAGCGCGACACAAGAGGAGGAAGCTCCTTCAGAGGCTCCGGCAGCCGTATCTCAGGTGCAGACCGTAAACTTTCAGGCAGAGAACGGCCTTTTGTGGCCGGCCCAGGGCAATGTCATTATGGAATACTCCATGGACAAGACCGTCTATTTCCCAACGCTGGATCTGTACAAATGTAATCCGGCGGTGTTGATCCAGGGAGAGGTTGGAATGCCGGTAAATGCAGCCGCAGACTCCATTGTGAAAGTGGTGGGAACGGATGCAGAGATCGGACATTATGTGACTCTGGATCTTGGAAACGGATACGAGCTTACCTATGGGCAGCTTGCCGAGCCCCAAGTGAATCCTGGTGATTATCTGGAAGCGGGGGCCCAGGTTGGAACGCTTGCCGAACCCACCAAGTATTATGTGGTGGAGGGGGTCAATCTGTATCTTCGGATGACCAAGGACGGCGCCTCCATTGATCCGCTGGATTTTGTGGATTACGCAGAGGACTGAAATCGGAAGTTTTCTGCATGCGATGGCAAAAAGGCAGTCACAAGCAAAGATGTCTGTGACTGCCTTTTGGATGCGCCAAAGGCCTGTACCTTGTCCCAGGAACCATATGCGCATACGGTGGGCACAGAACTTTCATCAATCCACATGGCTGCGGAAATGTCTTTCACCTGTTTAAGATAAGCGCCGGTTGCAAACATATCTGCTGTAATTTCTTTCCCGGCCGTGACAGAAAACAGTCCCGCGATTCCGCTGTAATCGGCATCTGGATCGACGGGATTCGGATGATTGGGGTCAGCCCCCATATTAATCCAGTCCTCCAGATAGAAACAGGACGGGCCGACTGCACCGAATACCATTTTTACCGGAACAGGCGAGGTGTCGGCGTCGCGGTATGCGTACAACATGGCGAGGGTGTGACCCGCCGACCCGCCGGCTATCGCCATTTTGTCAATGGAGTATCCCAGCTTTTGGGCCTCGGCAATCACAAAGGGAATGCTCTCTCGGATTTCCACGGACTGGGTATACACATTGGCATTGGGGTTTTCCTCACAAAACAGCGTATAGTTGATACTTGCCGCCACATAGCCTTTGGCGCAAAGCCACTGGAGCATTTCTGCGTCACCGCTCTTGTCGCCGCTGGTGAAGCCGCCTGGATGGAGATAGACCACAAGACCATAGTTTTCTCTGCCGGCGTCGGCGGGAACATAAAGGTCAAATTTGTTGGACTCTCCGTCTCCGTAGGAAAGGTCCGTATAGGCCGTTCCCATGGAGCTGTCCCAGTGGGCCGTATATTTTCCTCCAAAGGGATCGACTTTCATCTTCGCGACAGCGGAGATGACAAACGACGCCATAAAAGCGCTTACATAAATAAATCCCCACATCACACGTCTCCTCCTCTTCGTTTTTTCTTTATTCATAGAAGGTTTCCCCCAAACAGGGTGCCGCCCAGCAGAAAATTCATCACGGCCCGCACTGAAAGCCGTCCCAGAACAGAGGCGGTGATGATAATTACAGCTAAAATGAGAATGCGTTTTTGTGTCAGTGTCATCTTCAATTCCCTTCCTTGACAGAATGATTTTCTTGTGTTACCATATGTTTCAAATGTAACAGCGATACAAGTGTAACAGCAATAATCATAGTTGTCAACAGGGGTAGAAAAAATGGAACAGAAAGGGAAAAGTGTTTCACCATTCAGCAGTGAGAGCCGCAACGCTTATGTGTTGGAGCATCTTACGGATGCCTTGCTGACGCTGCTGGCAGAAAAACCAATCAATGAGATTTCCATCAGCGAATTGTGTAATGTGGCCGGTGTGGGCCGGACATCCTTTTACCGAAATTTTGAGACAAAAGAAGAGATCCTGAAGACGCATATAACGCATTTATTTCGGAGCTGGGTGAATGAGTGGGAAAATATCCCCGGGTTCCCTTTAGACAAAGGGATTTATCAGATGTTCTCCCACTTTGAAATGAACCGCGACTTTTACAGCCTGCTCAACAAAAGAGGACTGGTTTATCTTCTGAAAGACATTATTTTAGATTTGTGCGGCTTTAATCCGGATCAGGAGGTGATCGCCGCCTATTCCTCCGCTTATGTCGCGTTCTTTTTATACGGATGGATTGAAGTTTGGTTCCGGCGCGGGATGAGGGAAACGGCAGATGAATTGGCGTCTTATTTAAGGGGTAACGTGAATGGCACAAGATAAGAGAATTATTTCAATACAACACGCACCTGAGTATGGTTTTGCGTTGCGTTCTTCGCGGGAGCGTGGATCAAAATGCAGTCAGGTGGTGTCGGTAACCGTTAAATGTAAATGAGGATGCAGACTATGGCTCGAAAAAATACAAGAAACACCAGAGGAAAAATCGTAAATGCTGCCTGGAAGCTTTTCTACGAACAAGGTTATGAGGATACGACGGTAGAGGAGATCATTGCCCTGTCCCAGACGTCCAAAGGGTCGTTCTACCATTATTTTGATGGGAAGGATTCGCTGCTGAGCACACTGAGTACTTTATTTGATGAGAAATACGAAGAGCTTGAGAAGAATTTCCCGGAAGACATGAAAGCGATGGACAAGCTGCTGTTTCTCAATGGAGAATTATTTGGGATGATTGAGAACAGTATTTCTATGGAACTTTTGTCCAGACTTTTGTCTACGCAGCTTACGACAAACGGAGAGAAACATCTGATGGACCACAGCCGTACCTATTACCGGCTGCTGCGGAGGATCATCGCAAAGGGACAGGAAAAAGGAGAACTTGGGACAGCCCTTTCTGTGGGGGAGATGGTAAAACTTTATGCGCTCTGTGAACGGGCGCTGATGTATGACTGGTGCCTGTGTGCAGGGGAGTATTCTCTGAAACAGTATGCACTCCGGACTATGCCGGCTTTTCTGAGCGGATTTTTGATGAACAAAGAGGAATAGAAGACGGTTGGTTTTTCAATGGGCTTTCCGTTTTATAGATTTTGAAGATATGAAACAGTTTTTATAATTCTCTATCATGAAATAAGAATCGTACAGTCTATACTTCTCATGAATTAAAGAAGAAATAGATGATTTATATTTAAAGAGTACAGGATATAGTCTATACTTCGTTCTCTATTGCGTCTGGAAATAAATCATGTTATACTAAAACGGCTGTCCGGGATTGGCTGCCACGGATGGCATTGGCAAAAGGAGAGACAAAGGAGAGAAGTATGAGTGTAGAACAGATTTGTATTCTTGTTGCGATTATCGTATATCTGGCGGGTATGCTGTATGTGGGATTTTATTCCAACAAAAAGGGCAGCGGCAACAGCGCCGGAGATTTTTATCTGGGAGGGAGGAAACTTGGCCCTCTGGTGACGGCCATGAGTGCAGAAGCGTCTGACATGAGCAGCTGGCTTTTGATGGGCCTGCCCGGAGTCGCCTATTTAAGCGGCATTGCAGATGCGGGCTGGACTGCCATCGGGCTTGCGGTGGGAACCTATTTCAATTGGCTGATCGTGTCAAAACGGCTGTACCGTTATTCGGTGAAAACGGAATCTATCACGATCCCGGATTTCTTTTCCCATCGTTACCGGGATAAGAAAAATGTATTGGCCTGTATTGCAGCCCTGGTCATTTTGATTTTCTTTATTCCCTACACGGCGTCCGGGTTTAAAGCCATCGGTACCTTGTTTAATACCCTGTTTGGTGTGGAATATCACCTGGCAATGATCATCGGCGCGGCTGTGGTTGTCGGGTACACGGTGATGGGCGGTTTTTTGGCGGTGTCCACCACAGACCTGATTCAGAGCATTGTCATGACTATTGCACTTATTGTCATTGTGTTTTTCGGAATCTCTTATGCGGGTGGATTCGGGGCTGTTGCGGAGAATGCGGGGAAACTGAATGGATACCTGAGTATGACGCAGATCCACAACGCGGCAGATAACACGGCAAGCCCTTACGGATTTTTAAATATTGCCTCCATGCTTGCCTGGGGCCTGGGGTACTTTGGGATGCCTCATATCCTGCTTCGGTTTATGGCGATTCGGGATGAGAAGGAGTTAAAGGTTTCCAGACGGATCGGGAGCATCTGGGTGGTGATTGCCATGTTTGTGGCGATCTTAATCGGTGTGATCGGGAATGCAGTGACGGCTGCCGGACGGCTGCCGGAGCTTTCCGGAAGTGCAGAGGCAGAGACCGTGATCATCAGGCTGGCAGAAATCCTCAGTAAGAATGGGGTATTGCTGGCGCTTTTGGCAGGGATTATCATGGCTGGAATTCTGGCCTGTACCATGTCCACGGCGGACTCTCAGCTTTTGGCAGCGGCCTCCAGTGTGTCCCAGAATTTGTTACAGGATTTTCTTGGAATTAAAATGACCACAAAGACAGCCATGCGGATTGCCCGTCTGACGGTACTTGGAATTGCAGTGATTGGAATCGGACTGGCCTGGAATCCGGACAGCTCTGTGTTCAAGATCGTGTCCTTTGCCTGGGCAGGCTTTGGCGCCGCCTTTGGCCCGGTCATGTTGTTTGCGCTGTTTTGGAAACGCAGCAACAAGTGGGGTGCACTGGCCGGAATGGTTGCCGGCGGAATCATGGTGTTTGTGTGGAAGTTTCTTGTCCGCCCCATGGGAGGATTCTGGGATATCTATGAGCTGCTTCCCGCATTTTTAGTGTCCTCAGCAGCAATTCTTATGGTATCCCTTGTGACGGCGCCTCCTTCCGAGGAAATCACAGAGGAGTTTGATTCTGTGAAACAAAAATAAAAATCAGATGTGCAGATGTGGATTTAAAAAGACCACATAAAATCGGCTGTTTTCTCTCCGGGATATATCTGGAGGGAGAGCAGCTGATTTTTAAGTGCTGAAAATTCTTCTAAACTACGATGTTTTGGGAGAGGTTAATATTGAAAAAAACGGTTTTCCTGTTCCCTGAGACAGCTTCCGGAAAATTTACAGAGAAAATTTCAAAAATCCCCTTATTCTTTCTTTTGGTCTGCCGATAATCTAATTGTAAAATAAAAAATGAGTCAGCCCCGGTATGATAGATGCAGGGCCCGCGTCAAAAGTACTGTCAGGGACAGGGAGGTCGCTGAGAGACTGACTACAACAAGGAGGTAAATGTATGCAGATTCAACATAATATTCAGGCTATCAACTCTAGTAGAAACTTAGGTATCAATAACAAGGCTCTGGCTAAGAACTTAGAGAAACTGTCCTCCGGTTACAGAATCAACCGTGCAGGCGATGACGCTGCTGGTCTTGCTATTTCCGAGCAGATGAGAAGCCAGATCAATGGTCTGAACCAGGCTGCTACCAACGCACAGGATGCCATCGGTCTGATCCAGACGGCTGAAGGTGCTCTGACAGAAGTTCACTCCATGCTTCAGCGTATGGTTACCCTGGCTACCCAGTCCGCTAACGCAACCATGAACTCTACTTCCTGGGGCAACATCCAGACTGAGTATGACGCTCTGGTAGCTGAGATTGACCGTATTGCAAACTACACAGACTTCAACGGTACGAAGCCTCTGACCGCGACTCCTCAGGCAGGCAAAACCAGTCTGACATTCCAGATTGGACCGACTGCACAGGAAACGATTTCCATGAAGGCTTCCAGCATGGCTGCTAGCGCCATTTTGGGCAATGCAAAGGCAACAGGAGCAAGTGGTGCCATCAGTACCAGAGAGATGGCTAATAAGAACCTTAAGAACATCAATTCTGCTATCAATAAGGTATCTACCTACCGCGCAAGCCTCGGTGCTATCCAGAACCGTCTGGAGCATACGGTTAACAGCTTGAAGGTTACTTCTGAGAACATTCAGGATGCTGAGAGCCGTATCCGCGATACCAATATGCCTGATGAGATTACATCCTTCACCAAGAACAACATCCTGCTGCAGGCTGCACAGTCCATGTTGTCTCAGGCCAATGCTGTACCTCAGGGCGTCCTGAGTCTGTTAGGCTAATTCTGACAGTTCTTACGGAAGATGATGTAAAAGCAACTGCATAGTATGAAGAATGAGGCCATCCCGGAGTTTCGGCTGTGGGGTGGCCTTTTCTTATGAAAGACCTGGTAAAATATACTGTACCAGAATGTACTCTGTACGGTGATCTGTTTTGCCGGAGGTTTGCAGGAGGAGATATCTATGAAAAAAGAGAGGAAGCCACGGATTTCTCTGTGCATGATCGTGAAAAATGAGGAGGCCAAGCTGGAGCGGGCCCTGTCCTGGGGGCAGGGGATTCTGTGGGAGAAGGTTGTGGTGGATACAGGAAGCACAGACGGCACGGTGGAGCTGGCGAAACGGTTCGGGGCGACGGTATATCACTTCGACTGGATTGATGATTTTGCAGCAGCCAGAAACTTTGCCCAAAAGCAGGCGAAAGGGGACTGGATTCTTACGTTGGATGCCGATGAATATCCGGCTCCGGGAACGCCTGAGAAGCTGTTTGATGTCGTTTCCCGGGCAGAAGAAAGAGGGGCTGACGGCGTCTTTGGGGAGATTCTGGAATTAAACAGTGCAGGGAACGTCATGGCTTGTTCTTTTCGGATCCGCCTCTTCCGAAATTGTCCGGAAATTCGTTACCGGCGGAGGATCCATGAGCAGTTGGAATTTACCGACGGGAGTAAACTTACGGCCCTTGATGGGAAAGAAGATGTATCCTTCTTTCATGACGGCTATGCGGAACAAGGACTGGCGGAAGAGCAGAGGACGAACAGGAACCTTTGCCTTTTAGAACAGGAGCTTTCGGAGCATCCGGACGACTATGAGATTATGGGATATCTGGGGGATGAGTATCGAAGCTTTGGAGAGACGGAAAAAGCGGCAGATTGGTACCGGAAGTCTCTGGAACATCTGCCAAAGATACTTCCGGCGAGTGATCCCCGTACTGCCTGGACCTGTTCTTCCCTGATCTCTATCTACACGTCGAAGAAGGAATATGAGGAGGCGGAGAAGGTCTACCAGAGGGCTGTCCGGCTGCAGCCAAAGGAAGCGGATTACGATTATGAGATGGGACGTCTCGCTGTGGCCATGGAACGATGGGAGGAGGGCCTTTGTTATCTGGGGAACGGACTTTCCAAGCTGGAAAAGGGCCCTGCCAATTCCTGCGTGCGGATCAGAGGGGCTTTAGAAGAGGTGTACGGAAACCTGGCTTTGTGTTTCTTGCGGCTTGGGAGGCGGAAGGAAGCCGTGGAGACGGCAGTGGCTCTTTTAAAAGTGAAGCCTTATGAGATGAAGGCACTCTATATTCTGCTGTCGGCTTTCCAGGAGGATGGCGGTGAACGGGCAGAAGAAGCGGCTTATGTGGAAAATGTGGCTGCATTTCTTGGGAATCTGTATTCTTTTTCAGAGCTTAAGGATCGTCTTTTCATTGCCAGGGCGGCAAAGGAAGCCGGATGGGAGGCCATGCGCAGCAAGGTGGAGGTGGAAAGATGAGAGAGCTTCGGATTTCCCAGTGTATGATTGTAAAGAATGAAGAAAAAAATATTGAGCGGGCTCTTTCCTGGGGAAAGAAGATCATGTGGGAGCAGATCGTGGTGGACACGGGAAGCTCAGACCGGACTGTGGAACTGGCGAAAGAACTGGGGGCCAGGGTGTACCATTTCGACTGGGTTGACGATTTTTCTGCAGCCAAAAATTTTGCTTTACAGCAGGCAAAAGGAGATTGGATTGTTTTTCTGGATGCGGATGAATATATACTGACAGAGAATACAGAAAAGCTGCGGCAGGTGCTTATGGACATCGAAAGGAAAAAAGCCCCTTATCTGGCGTTGTGTTCCAACTGGCTGAATTTGAATGATGAAGGACAGGTCTTCAATGCTACGGCCCAGATCCGCATTTTCCGCAATGGATCGGGGATTCACTATGTGGGCCGTGTCCATGAGCAGCTAGAAAAAGGAAACAGGGCTTTGGGTGATTCGGAGCTTCTGGATGCCGGTGAAGCACTTAGCATCTATCATACGGGTTATACAGAAGAGGCCTATGCCGACACGGGGAAACTACAGCGGGATGAGCGCCTGCTGCTAAAAGAGATTTCAGAACAGCCGGATAATTTTGACCTGATGGGATATCTGGGAGATATCTACCGTGCGGCAGATGACTATGAGCAGGCCATTGAGTGGTATGAGAAAGCGGTCCAGAGCTACCTTGCTTCCGGGATTGGCCCGGTCCCCTATTTCGACCGGCTGAGCTGGACCTTCTCCTATCTTTTGGAGCTGCTTTTTCAGACGGAAAAAGGGGCGGAGCGTATGGTGGATACTTATGGGCAGGCGATCCATGCCATTCCGAAGGAATGCGACTTTGATTATATCATGGGAAGGTTTTTCTTAAGCAGGCAGGATTGGGAAAATGCAGTGTTCCATCTGGAACAGGCGCTTTCTATCCTGGAAAAAAACGGGAACATGTATTACGGAGCCATGCTGGTGCCGAACCTGATGAGTACCTGGGAGTATTTGGCCATCGCCTGCTTCAATTCCAAAAAGAAAGAGAAGTGTGTCAATGTCTGTGTCACTTACCTGAAAGAAAACCGCATGGCTATGGGGATTTTGAAGGTGCTGTTGACCGCCTTCAAGTCTGAGGCGCCTGGAGCCAAGGAGGCAGAGCAGATATTGGGCTTTCTGGGAAATCTTTATGATCTTTCTGTCCTTAAAGAACGTCTGTTTGTGCTAAAGGCGGCGAAGGAAATCGCCTATGAGGGACTGGAACAGGTACTTTGGGGGCTGTTTTCCCCTCAGGAACAGGCAGCGCTTAAAGGCAGGGTTTAGGGACAGAGCCACTAGAAAGAGCCCCGGCAGAGCAGTGCTCCGGGGACTTTTCTAATGGGACAGTCTGAGTGGTCATCTGGTTATAAGAAACTTATATTTTGTGCAGCTTACAGGATATTATGTGGAATTTGATGATTCCGAAAATATCTGGCGAAAACTTCAATGATTTCATGGGGATAAGGGTTTTCTGTGCGCCAGTGTCTGCTGCCGGTCATCTCTTCCAGAAGTTTTGCGCCGCCATATTTCATGATGGTGTCCCGGACATCTCTGAGGTTTTTTGAGATGCAGCCAGTGGTGACACCATGGCGTTTGGCAATGGGCCCATAAATATTTCGGGCGATATTCTCCAGGCGGGATAAGTCTTCTGCGGCCATAAATACGGCCTCCATGAAAATCCTGCCTGCCACACGGTGACGGTAGATGCCGGTGGAATAAAAGAATTCCGGCAGGCTTGCTGCCTGGCTGTTGTCAGCATGGGCGATAGGGTTGTAATTTACATTGCTGTTGTCATAGTCATTCATATCACATTTCTCCTTTCGTGCTTTATAGCTGCCCCATTTCAGAAAATGGGAAATCTGCGAAAAATCAAGAGGTTGTTTTAAAGAACATCCTGCGGAATCTGGTGTTTCCTCACATACCGGGCGAAGACCTCAATGACTTCATAGGGATAAGGAGTCTCTGTGTGCCAGTGCTGGCTGCCGGTCATCTCTTTCAGGAGGTCTGCGCCGCCGTACTTCATGATGGTGTCCCGGATATCCCGAATGTTTTTGGAAACATTGACAGTAGTGGTGCCATGGCGCATGGCAATGGGCCCGTAAATGCTTCGGGAAAGATTTTTCAGGCGGGATGGATCTTCTGCGGCCATAAATACGGCTTCCATAAAAATCCTGCCTGCCACACGGTGACGATAGATGCCGGCAGAATAAAAGAATTCCGGCAAATCACTTTTCTGGCTGTGATTGGTGTTGTTGCCTGCAATGGCATGGGTGGTTCTCTTCATAAATAGAATGCTCTCCTTTCGTACTTTTTCAGACTGTCCCATATTCAAGAAAAGCTACAAAAGCAGGAAAAATCAAGAGGAAGAAAAAAATAAATTATTTTTTCATCAAAAAAGAATGGTTTGGAGATTCTTGTAAAGAAGCTCCATTAATGGTATACTATTCAAGAAAGCGCCGTGTGTGCGGTGACGTTATAATCCTGTTTTAAGGAGAAGCGTATGAAAAATGATATGAAATTGAAGGGGTGGCTGCAGAGATTCTTGGGGTGGCCGCTTTATCTGGGGATACTGGTGGCGGCCATGACGGCTGCAGCTTATGTATTTAATCTGAAAGCAGGTTTTATCTGTACAGGCCTGGCGGCTGTTTATTTTGTGGCTGCATTCTGGTTTTACTTTGTGAAGCGGCCTCTGGTGATGCGGGAGCTTTTGCTTTTTGCAGTCAATCATGCACAGATTCAAAAGCAGCTTCTCTCGGATTTGGACGTACCCTATGCCCTCTTAGACGAGCAGGGGAGAGTGCTTTGGATCAATAAGGCCTTTGGCTTGATTATCCGAAAAGAGAAAAGTCTGAGAAAGCGGATCACAGATCTGTTTTCAGAGCTTCCGCCCCATCCTTTTTCCGAATCAGAAGAGGAGGCGGTCTGGGACATTGCCTATGAGAATCGCTTTTACCGGCTTCATCTGAAGAATATTTACATGTCGGCAGATAATGAGGAAGGAGCGGATGCCTTCCGGGTAGGATTGATTGCCGCTTATCTCTTTGATGAGACGGAGAAAATCCAGTTCCAGCAGGAGATCGAGAATCAAAAACTGGTGGCAGGGCTTATTTACCTGGATAATTATGAGGAGGCGCTGGAAAGCATTGAGGAGGTGCGCCGCTCCCTGTTAGTAGCCTTGATTGACCGGAAGATTAACAAATATTTTGCCAGTATTGGAGGCGTCGTCAAAAAGATCGAGAAAGACAAGTATTTTCTCGCCATCAAAAAACAATATATGGAGAGCCTGACGGCCTCCCGGTTTTCTCTTCTGGAGGATGTGAAAACAGTCAACATCGGCAACGACATGGCAGTAACCCTTTCCATCGGCTTGGGCATGGGGGGCGGGAGCTATATTCAGAATTATGAGTACGCCAGAACAGCCATCGACATGGCCCTTGGGCGGGGCGGTGACCAGGCTGTGGTGAAGGATGGGGAGATCATCAACTACTACGGCGGAAAGTCTCAGTCCCAGGAAAAGAATACCAGAGTGAAAGCCAGAGTGAAGGCTCATGCGCTCCGGGAGCTTCTGGAGACCAGAGAGAAGATTTTTATCATGGGGCATAAGATCGGCGATGCGGATTCTCTTGGAGCCGGTGTCGGTATTTACCGGGCTTGTGCTACTCTAAATAAAAAAGCTTACATCGTGCTCAATGACATCACCACATCTGTCCGTCCGGTTCTGGAGCGGTTTATGAACAATCCTGATTATCCGGAAGACATGTTTATCCGGGGAGACCGGGCCATCGAGCTGGCTGACGACAGTGCTCTTTTGGTGGTGGTGGATGTGAACCGGCCCAGCCTTACAGAGTGTTCGTCCTTGCTTGGCATGATTCCAACCGTGGTGGTGCTGGATCACCACAGGCAGACCAGCGACAGCATTTCCGGGGCGGTACTCTCCTATGTGGAGCCCTACGCTTCTTCAGCCTGTGAGATGGTAGCGGAGATCCTTCAGTATATCGGGGATAACATCCGGATTCGCCAGGCGGAAGCAGATGCCATGTACTCCGGCATTGTGATTGACACCAACAATTTTATGAACAAGACAGGAGTCCGCACCTTCGAGGCAGCGGCATTCCTCCGGAGAAACGGAGCCGATGTGACCAGGGTGAGAAAGATTTTCCGGGACAGCATGTCAGACTATAAGGCCAAGGCGGAAGCAGTACGCCAGGCGGAGATCTTTGAGAACGCATTTGCCATCAGCGTGTGCCCGGCACAGGGAGTGGAGAGCCCGACCATCATCGGCGCCCAGGCAGCCAACGAGCTTTTAAATATTGTGGGGATCAAAGCGTCTGTGGTCCTTACGGAGTATCAGGGAAAAATCTATATAAGCGCCCGTTCCATTGATGAGGTGAACGTGCAGATTATCATGGAAAAGCTGGGGGGCGGCGGCCATATGAGCGTGGCCGGCGCACAGCTTAGGAACTGCACCATCGACGAGGCGAAAGAACAGGTAAAAGAAACGATTAAGAGTATGCTGGATGGAGGAGAGATTTAAAATGGAAGTTGTATTATTGGAGGACGTGAAGTCCCTGGGGAAAAAAGGAGAGATTGTAAAAGTAAACGACGGGTATGCGAGGAATTACATTCTGCCAAAGAAGCTGGGAGTGGAAGCCAATGCGAAAAATCTCAATGATTTAAAGCTTCAGCAGGCCCATGCGGACAAGGTGGCGGCAGAGCAGCTTGCCGCTGCAAAAGAATTCGCGGTAAAGATTTCTGAGTGTACTGTGGAGCTGGCTGTCAAATCCGGTGAAGGCGGAAAAGTGTTTGGCTCTGTCTCCACAAAAGAAATTGCGGCGGCGGCAAAGGATCAGTATGGTATGGAACTGGACAAGAAAAAGCTGCAGCTTCAGGAGCCCATCAAAACCCTGGGAACTCATGAAGTTCTGGTGAAGCTTCACAGAGAGGTGACGGCGAAGTTAAAGGTTCATGTGGCAGAGGCCTAAGAGGAGGAATTCATGGAGGAGGCGCTGATCAGGCGGATACAGCCGCACAGTATTGAGGCGGAGCAGTCGGTGGTGGGCGCCATGCTGATGGACCGGGACGCCATCGTGACGGCCGTGGAGATCATTCATGGAGATGATTTTTATGACAGGCGTTTTGGTTCCATCTTTGAGGCTATGGTGGAACTGTATACAGAAGGGAAGGCAGTCGATCTGGTGACCCTTCAGGAGCGGCTTCGGGAAAAAAATGTGCCGCCGGAGATCAGCAGTGTGGAGTTTATCCGCGACCTGATTGCAGGGGTTCCCACTTCGGTCAATGCCAGACAGTATGCGGCCATTGTCTATGAGAAGGCCATGCTCCGGAGATTGATCAAGACCAACGAAGAGATCGCGGATGAATGCTATGCGGCCTCAGAGCCTCTGGATACGATTCTGGAGGAGACAGAAAAAAAGATCTTTGAGCTTTTGAAAAACAGGAGCGGCGGTGATTTTACGCCCATAAGGCAGATTGCACTGGACACTTTGGAGCGGATTGAAAAGGCCTCCAGAAATAAAAGCGCCATTACCGGAATTCCCACCGGGTTTACGGATCTGGACTATAAACTTTCCGGATTGCAGCCCTCAGATCTGGTGTTGGTGGCGGCCCGTCCTTCCATGGGAAAAACTGCTTTTGTGCTGAATATTGCCCAGCATGTGGCTCTCAGAAAAAATTATACCACGGCGATTTTCAGCCTGGAAATGTCGAAAGAGCAATTGGTGAATCGTCTGTTTTCCATGGAATCAAGAGTGGACTCCCAAGCTCTTCGGACCGGAAATTTGTCAGATTCTGACTGGGAAAAGCTGGTGGAGAGTGTGGGGGTCATCGGGAATTCCAGGCTGATCATTGACGATACGCCGGGCATCACTGTGTCGGAACTGCGTTCTAAGTGCAGAAAGTTTAAGCTGGAGTTTGGTCTGGACCTGATCATTATCGACTATCTGCAGCTTATGTCCGTCAGCAGGCGGTCGTCAGATAACAGGCAGCAGGAGATCTCCGAGATCTCCCGTTCCCTGAAAGGGCTTGCCAGGGAGGTGGGAGCTCCGGTCATTGCCCTGTCCCAGCTTTCCCGTGCGGTGGAGAGCCGGAACGACAAGCGGCCCATGCTCTCGGATCTCAGAGAATCGGGGGCCATCGAGCAGGATGCCGATGTGGTCATGTTTATTTACCGGGATGACTATTATAATAAAGATACGGAAAATCCCAATATCGCGGAGATCATTATCGCCAAACAGAGGAACGGCCCCACAGGGACAGTGAATCTGGTTTGGCTGCCGGATTACACCAAGTTTGTCAATATGGAAAAATAAGACGTCAGGAGGCGGAGGATGGGAAAGGAAATCTGGAAACCGGGAAATTTTATTTACCCGGTTCCGGCTGTTTTGGTGAGCTGCCGGAATAAAGAGGGGCGGCAGAATTTTTTTACAGCGGCCTGGACGGGGACGGTGTGCACCAATCCGCCCATGGCCTATATTTCTGTGCGGCCGGAACGGTATTCCTATGTGATGATCCGGGAGACCGGAGAGTTTGTCATCAATCTGACCACAGAAGCCATGGTGAGGGCTGTGGATTTTGGCGGCGTGAGGAGTGGACGGGATGTGGATAAATGGAAAGAGACCGGCTTGACGCCGGGAAGGGCTTGTGTGGTAGAAGCGCCCATTATCCTGGAAAGTCCGGTGAATGTGGAATGTACCGTGGAAGAGGTTTTGGAGCTTGGGTCCCACCATATGTTTCTGGCCATGGTAAAGGCCATCCAGGTGGAAGAGAGCCTGATGGACGAAACAGGGAGGTTTTGTTTTGAGAAGGCGAAGCCTCTGGCCTATTCCCACGGCGCTTACTGCGGGCTGGGAGAGGCCCTGGGCAGCTTTGGTTACAGCATTCGAAAAAAAACGACAGGGGCAAAGAAAAAACAGAAAAAATCCCAGAGAAAACCGGATTAAACCCATTGCAAACCGGCATAGTTTTGATATAATGGGCTTATGGCCGGGCGGAGTCCGTCCGGAAAGCAATCGGAAAGG
>JAAWBT010000046.1 GCA_022792835.1 Lachnospiraceae bacterium
GCGAAACTCCGCAGGATAAATTTTCATCAGCAAGGCGGAGAAGGGAGGCGATGCGGTGGCATCGTTGACCGCCGACAACGCAGTCTGATGGAAATTTAGGCAAGGAGGTTTGCCTGAATATAATCCGGACAGTACACTAGTAGTCCTTGGACAGCAGAAAATCCGCCAGATGTACGATTCTTACGCCGTTGATATTCCCGGCGGCCAGTTCATCCAAAGTGACCACATATTTGGGATAATGATCCCGTATTTCAAGGAGATTGGCAACTTCGCGGTCAGATTCCTCCGGAAGACTGCGGCATACCTGAACGTAAATGCGCTCATCCCGCCGCACTGCCACGAAGTCGATCTCCTTTGTCTCATTTTTGCCGATATAGACTTCATAGCCTTTTCTGCGCAGCTCAAAATAGACGATATTTTCCAGCATGGCGGCGACCGACTTGGGGTTAAAACCCATGATACAGTATTTCAGGGAGGAATCCCCCAGATAAAACTTTTCCTGCGTTTTCAGGACAGATTTTCCCTGTAGATCATATCTTTGGCACCGATAAATCACAAAGGCCTTTTCCAGCCATTCCAGATAATTGTACACCGATTCCACAGACAGGGCGCGTCCCTCACTTTTTAAAAATTTAACAATCGCATTGGCAGAAAAAGTTTTGCCCACATTTTCGATCACATATTTGACAACCCGGTTAAAAAGATCAAAATTTGTGATATGATGGCGTCTTGTGATGTCACCTGTAATGACGGAATGATAGATTCCCTCCACGATCTGGTAAGCGGCGCGTTCGTCAAAGCTGCCGAGGGCTACGATGGGAAAACCGCCCATCCTCAGGTAATCCGACAAAAGTTCTCTGGGATTACGGCTGTCAAAATTTTTGAATGACAGATATTCGGCAAAGGAGAGGGTAAATACAGGAATGGTCAGGTATCTGCCGCTTAAATAGGTAGAGATTTCACTTGACATCAATTTGGAATTGGAGCCGGTCACATAGATGTCTGCGTCCGCATTCTCCAGAAGGCTGTTGACCGCCTTTTCCCATCCTGAGACCTCCTGAACCTCATCGAGCAAAAGATAATACCGTCCCTCCCCGGTCATGGTTTCTTTGATTCCCCGGTACATCTCTTTGTCGGTCATACCGTCGTCAAAATCTTCTGATGTGTAACGCAGATGAATGATGTGGTCCGCAGGGATTCCGTCTTTTATGAGTCCTTCCCGCAAAAGTTCCAAGAGAGTAGATTTCCCACAGCGGCGGATTCCCGCTAGGATTTTTACGAGAGGAATATCCCGATAAGTTGTTAACAGGTGCAGATAATAAGGTCTGGGAATCATATGTTCGCCTCCTATGAGAATAGTATAACCAAAAAACTATAAGTTTTCAACAGTTTTTACTTAAAACGAAGAAAAACTTTTTGGTGATCATCTCTTGACTCTGCCCCTGGGGAAGACTGTATGATAGAGTGAGTTCATGAATGATCTCCGGGACGCCGGGGCAGAGGAGGGAAACATGTTCAGTATTGGTGATTTTTCAAAGATCTGCATGGTGAGCGTAAAGACGCTGCGCCATTATGATAAAATTGGGCTTATGCGGCCGAAATTTACAGATCCATTTACCGGATACCGGTATTACAGTGAGGAACAGCTTTCCAGGATGCTGCTGATTCAGCGGCTGAAGCGATATGGCTTTTCTCTGGCGGACATTGGACCTCTTCTGGAAGAAACGGATGAGAGGGTACTTTTTTTAAAACTGAAACGGCAGAGGTTGGCGCTTGCAGAGCGTCGCGCAGAGATTTCTTCGGCCATTGACGAGCTGACCAGACATCTGCAGGATTTTGAAAGGACAGGTGACATTATGAGCTATCAGAACAAATATGTGGTGACCCTTGAGGAGAGGGAGGCAGTACCGATTTTGTCGGAGAGGGAGCGGATTTCCGTTGCAGATTTCGGCGGGCAATATGAGAAACTATTTCAGAGGGTGATCAGCGAAAAGCTGGAAGCGGACAGTCAGACCTTGGCGGTTTATCACGACGAAGAGTTCAATCAGGAATGTAGTGACGTGGAGATCGGGCTGGTTATGAAAAAAGAAGAACAGGCGACCAGGATTTTAGAAGGGGGGCTGTGTGCGAGCACCATCCACTATGGCAGATATTCTGGTCTTTCCGACGGCTATGCCGCTGTGGTGAAATGGATTCAGGAAAATGGTTACCGGATTTGTGGAGCGCCCTATGAGTTTTATGTGAAGACGGCTTTTGACAAGATCCCGGTGGAGGAATGGGAGACAAAGATTTATTTTCCTGTGGAAAAGGCATAAATAGTTTGGTTTTGGCAGACTGTCTTTTATAAGTTAATTTTAGAAAAAATCGGTTCTTTCATCGCGAAAACATGCTTTCGCTCATGAGAGAACCGATTTTTTCCTGATTCATTCGTCTTAGAAAGGGCGGGCGGCCAAAACTCACATTTGTCAGCCCTCTAATGTTGGAAGCTCTGGGAGAATTATAAGGGCTGTACGGCCTGAAATACCATGACACTCCGTTCGCCGATGTGGAAAGTTTGTCCATTAAGGGGCTTTGACTCCTGGACGGCAGTTTTAGTATCCACAACGATTTCCCAAGCCAGGGGCTTTGGAAGTCTGGGAAGCGTCACCTCCAGTTCCCCCCAGTAAGCATTGGAAGCAATGTAGAGGATCTGCGGCTCAGAAGAGTCTTCCTCCTTTCCGGCGAACATGACGCCCACATAGCGGTCTTCTCCGGAGAACTGCTTACACCAGGGGGAGACCCCGTGGAAACTGGTGTCCGGGAACCCTGAAGCGCCGCCGCTTAAGTTGGCGCAAAGGACCCGGTGGTCTTTGCGGAAGCGGATCATGTACCGGAAAAACTGGAACATAGAGGCCCCTTCAGTTTCTCTTAGCTGATTCCAGTTGAGCCAGGAGGTGATGTTGTCCTGGCAGTAGGCATTGTTGTTGCCAAACTGAGTATTACAAAATTCATCCCCGGCTAAGAACATGGGAATGCCGCGGCTTACCATTAACAGAGCAAAGGCATTTCGCATCATTCGATAGCGAAGGGCATTTACAGAAGGGTCGTCCGTGTCTCCCTCAGCGCCGCAGTTCCAACTATGGTTGTCATTGGAACCGTCGGTGGAATTCCAGCCGTTTTTTTCATTGTGCTTCTGATTATAGGAATAGAGGTCGTACAGAGTGAAACCGTCATGGCAGGTGATAAAGTTCACTGAAGCATTTTTGCGCAGGTCCGGCTGATAAATGTCTCTGGAACCGGAGATCCGCATGGCGGCAGCCTGTGCCATACCGCCGTCGCCTTTGATATAGCGGCGCATGTCGTCCCGGTAGATGCCGTTCCACTCCTCCCAGCGATTCCAGGAGGGGAAGGTGCCCACCTGGTACATGCCGTCCGCATCCCAGGCTTCGGCGATCAGCTTTACGTACCCTAAGATCGGGTCAAAGGCCAGGGCCTGCAAAAGCGGCGGTTCGCTCA
>JAAWBT010000047.1 GCA_022792835.1 Lachnospiraceae bacterium
TGCTGCCGCCCTGAAACCGGATAATGATATCTGAATCCTCAGCCAGCATATCTGTTATCTTGCCTTTTCCCTCATCACCCCAGTTGGCCCCTACAATTGCTCTTACCATCTTTTTCTCCTCCTAAATTTATACGTTTATTTCCGCCTTAACACCGAGAAGCTCCTTATTTTCCTCAAGGATCGGCGCAATGACTTCTGAAAGGAATTCTTCCACCTGCTCCGGCGCACGCCCCACATACCGGGCCGGCTCCATGGTCTTTTTCAGCTCGTCGAGACTCATATGAAAAACAGGATCCGCAGCAATCAGCTCCAAAAGATTGTTGTCCAGTCCATTCACCTTCACGTTTTTCCCCGCCTCCATGGAAAGTGTGCGGATTCTTTCGTGAAGCTCCTGTCTGTCTCCGCCGGCCTTCACTGCATCCATCATAATATTCTCTGTGGCCATGAAAGGAAGCTCTGATTTCAGGCGCTTTTCAATGACCTTCGGGTACACCACCAGGCCGTCCACCACATTCAAATACAGATCTAAAATCCCATCTACGGCCAGGAATCCCTCCGGAATGCTGAGACGTTTGTTGGCCGAATCATCCAAAGTCCGCTCGAACCACTGAGTTGAAGCCACCAGCATAGGATTCATGGCATCCGCCATCACATAATCCGCCAGAGACGCCATCCTCTCACTGCGCATGGGATTCCGCTTATAGGCCATGGCTGAAGAACCGATCTGGCTCTTCTCAAAAGGCTCCTCCACCTCCTTCAGATGCTGGAGAAGTCTGATATCATTGGAAAATTTGTGGGCGCTCTGAGCGATTCCGGCCAGAACGTTTAATACCCGGCTGTCCACTTTTCTGGAGTAGGTCTGGCCGGACACACTGTAGCAGCTGTCAAAGCCCATTTTCTCTGCGATCTTTCTGTCTACCGCCTTGACCTTTTCATGGTCTCCGTCAAAAAGCTCCAGGAAGCTTGCCTGGGTGCCTGTGGTCCCCTTGGACCCCAAAAGCTTCATGGTTCCAAGAACGTGATCCACATCCTCCAGATCCAAAACCAGATCCTGCAGCCAGAGAGCCGCCCGTTTTCCTACTGTCGTGGGCTGGGCCGGCTGAAAATGAGTGAAAGCCAGAGTCGGCTGGGCTTTATACTGCCCGGCAAAGGAAGCCAGCTCGTTTATGACGTTGATCAGCTTTTTTTTCACCAGGCGAAGGGCTTGCGTCATGATGATAATATCTGTGTTATCTCCCACATAGCAGGATGTAGCCCCCAGATGAATGATCCCCTTCGCAGCCGGACACTGAACCCCATAAGCATAGACATGGGACATGACGTCGTGGCGTACCTCTTTCTCTCTCGCTTTTGCCACCTCGTAATTAATATCATCCTGATGGGCCTTAAGCTCTTCAATCTGCTCCTTCGTGACAGGCAGCCCCAGCTCATGCTCCGCTTCTGCAAGAGCGATCCACAGTTTTCTCCAGGTCCGGAACTTTTTATCCGGTGAAAAAATATACTGCATTTCTTTGCTGGCATAGCGCTCTGACAACGGACTCTGATATCTGTCGTACATCATAACGATTTCCTTTCCACGTTTATTTGACAGAAAACGGCATACTGCCATTCACTACCCGTAAGGTCAGTCTGCAAAAATTCTCTTAAAACACGAGTAAATTATAATATAACGCTATTAATAACGCAACCGCAAAATGTACTAAAGCTGAAAAAAGAAGCCGTTCCCTTCAAAAAGGCACGGCTTCCCCAGCTTTTCGTTTCTCTTATTATTCTGTCGCATCCTCAAGGCCCCGGCTTAAATCACTTCCCATATCATCCATGGCCTTGCTGACGTCATCGCCCACATCATCCAGAACACCGCCTGTTCCGTTTGTCTCGGCTCCATTTGTTCCATTGATTCCAGCTCCGTTTGTGGCTCCTGTGCTGCTGTCGCTTCCGTTTGTCTCAGCACTGGTCTGACCGTTGTTTTTATCCGTGGTGCCGCCGTTCTGGTCGCTTGCGGACTCATGGGTTTCTGCCCCGTTGGTGGTCTCCTTATTGTCCTTTTTTCCATTCCCGCAACCGGCGAGGCACAGGCAGACAGTCAGGCAAAAAAGTACCGCTGCCATTGAAAAACGTTTTGTTTTCATTGCGTTCTCTCCTTCTTACACATAGTTTTACTGACAGAAAACGAACCTGTCGTTCTCTTCAGTTTCTACCTATAATATGTGCAGGAAGCCGAAAAACTAATGTTCCACTTTTTTCCAAAATTTTTCAGGCGGCGTCTTTTCAGCCGATCACATCGCTCATGTCGTAGAAGCCGGCAGGCTTTCCTGCCAGAAACTTCGCCGCCTCGATGGCCCCTTTGGCAAACACTGCCTTGGAATATGCCGTATGTTTAAACTCGATGACCTCGTCCGTCCCTGCAAAAATCACTTCATGCTCTCCCACAATATTCCCGCCGCGGACAGCGCTGATCCCGATTTCTGTCTTCTCTCGCTTCGCCCGTTCTTTCGAGCGGTCATATTTATAGGAATAGGACTGATCCAGCGCCTCATTTATGGAATCTGCCAGCGCCAGAGCCGTGCCGCTGGGCGCATCCACCTTTTGATTATGATGGCGTTCCACGATCTCCATGTCAAACCCTGCCGGAGCCAGCGTAAGGGCTGCCTCTTTCAAAAGCTTCAGGAGCATGTTGATTCCAAGAGACATATTGGCGGATTTGAGTACCGCCACAGAAGCTGAAGCCTCTTTTATTTTTTTTATCTGTCCTTCAGAAAGCCCCGTGGTGCAGATCACCGCTGGAATCTGTTTTTTCACACTGTAGTCCACCAGTGCGTCCACAGCCTTCGCCGAACAGAAATCAATGATAACATCCGCTGTCACATCACAATCCTCCAGGGAGGAGAACACCGGATAGGCGTTTTTAATATGATCTGACAGATCAATTCCCGCCACAATTTCAAGTTCTTCATCACCTGCCGCAAGCCCTGTGATCACCTGGCCCATATGGCCGTTGCAGCCGTGCATAATCGCCCGTATCATTCCATCAAACCCTCCTGTATCTTTCCGCTTTTTCCATATCCTTCCTGTACCGCTTCTATGCCAGCTCAAGGCCGTAATCTGCCATGGCTGCCTTTAACCTCTCCACATTCTGAGGCTCCATGGGAGATAAAGGTCCCCGAAGAGGGCCGCACTCTTTCCCCATCAGATTCATGGCTGTTTTGACCGGAATCGGATTGACTTCACAGAACAGCGCATCAACGAGCGGCAGTGCTTCTAACTGCAGTCTTCTACTCTCTGCCACATCCCCGTTCAGATAAGTCATGACCATATCATGAGTCTGCTTCGGCGCCACATTGGAGAGCACGGAGATCACGCCAATGCCCCCCAGGGAAAGGATCGGCACCACCTGGTCGTCATTTCCAGAATAAATGTCAATACATCCGTCTGCGAGCTGCGCCAATTTTGCGATCTGAGAAATATTTCCGCTGGCCTCCTTGATTCCCACAATGTTCGGAACATTTTTGGCCAGATAAACGGCTGTCTCCGGCAGAATATTACAGCCGGTGCGGCCGGGCACATTATACAGAATAACAGGCAGCTTCACTGCCTCTGCCACTGCCGTAAAATGGGCGATCAGCCCCTTCTGGGTCGCTTTATTATAGTAAGGCGTCACCTGGAGAAGTGCATCCGCTCCACGCTTCTCAGCCTCCACAGAAAGATAGACAGCCGTCTCCGTACTGTTGGAGCCGGTCCCTGCAATGACGGGAATCCGTCCCCCCACCACTTTCACCGCATGGCCGATCACGTCCAGATGCTCCTCGTGGCTTAAGGTGGAAGCCTCTCCTGTAGTTCCGCAGATAATGATACTGTCGGTTCCCGCCGCAATCTGCTCTTCCAAAATCTCTGTCAGCTTTCCATAATTTACCGTTCCATCCTCAAAAAAGGGAGTGACAATTGCTACACCTGCGCCTTTAAATACTGCCATTTGTTTTCCTCCTTCTTCCATGCACTATAAAATATAATCTCTGATACAACAAATAAAATCCAGTCTGCAGGATCCTCCGCCTGCTGTCGTATAGGGAACGAAGTTTCCTATACAACGAAAAGAGCCGACAAACGCCAGCTCTCTGAACTCCACAATGGTACCTGAAAAACATATACCAATCATTCATTAAGTAGCGCTCCACCCTTTTGGATGACAGTCATATGATTCTTCACCATATGCCCAGGAACTCCTATCCAGGCTATTCGTCCCTTCGGCGCTTTCCCCTTTCCTCCGTTTTCCTCTATGCCTGTACATATCACCCGGAATACTGATGAAAAGCGCAACCTCTACATTGGTTATTCAATTCTTTCGGACATCATAACACGTTCTGATTGTATTGTCAACTGTCCATCCGCAAAAACTATCAGCTAAAATTATGGCCGTTTCCTTTCACTTCCACAGAATCAATCCTGGAAATCCGATCCACATAGGGGGACAGAGTTTCCGGAAACACAATCCCCGTCATGATAACGTCCACATCCTCTGCCCTGGCCTCCAAAACCTTTATAATATCGGCAGTCTCAATAATCCCGCAGTCTACCAGCCCTAAAATCTCGTCCAGTATCAAAATGTCGCAGCCGCGGGTGGAAAGCACCTTCTTTGCAAAACTCACGCCATTTTGCATGTTCGCCGCTTCTTCCTGCCGCTCCTCTTCACTCAAGTCACAGTAATGCTTTTCGGATTTTTCAAATGAAAACACCTTGATCTCCGGCTCCAGACGCCTGCTTATTTCGTTCTCTTCGTTTTTCCCCTTCAGGAACTGGATGATAACAATGTTCTTGTTGCGTCCGACCGCCTGAATTGCAAGCCCTATGGCACAGGCACTTTTCCCACGGCCTTCCCCGCACAACACCTGAACAACACCTTTTCTCATGACCATCCTCCAGGCTCTGCCACGTATTTCCTGTTATTCTACCACTGTTTCCCAAATATTGCAACTTTTATTCCGTCCGGCTGTTTTCACTCCATCCACTCTAACTTACTGACAGAGACTTCATAGGCAACCCGCTTCTCACTTTCCGTCTCACTAAGACGCTTGACATATTCCCTGCTCTGCACCCTTCCCCAGACACAGATGCGGCTTCCCACCTCGAAACCGGAAGCATATCTGGCATTCCGTCCCCAGGCAATACAGGGAATATAGTCTGACTTCCCATAAGGACGGTTCACTGCCACCAAAAGATCTGCGATTTCCCTTCCCAGCGGAGTTTTTCTGTAAATAGGGGCTTTGCATATGTATCCGTCCAAAAAAATCTGATTGGTCTTTGTGTAATCCCCAAACTCCTCCACAAAAGCGATCTCTCTCACAAATACAGAAAGTACCAGCCGGTTTTTTGTTCCCTCATGCCGGTTGTACGAGCGGAACTGTCCTGAGGCTTCCACCAGCATTCCCGTGTAATCGCCTGTAATATCAATCAACCTTTCTGAAATAAGAAGCGGAATGATGTCCGTCTGTTCACTGAGCCGGTTAATCGAAACATCCATTAAGTAAAACCCCTCCCCGAACACTTCGTGGCTGAAGGTAAAACCTGATATAATTTCTCCGATCACCGTGACCTTGTTGTTTTCCATGATTTTCTCTGACATTCGTATTTCTCCTTTCACTTGTGCTTCGTCCTCCTCTGCCATTTTAAGGCTAATATTATGTGTATTCGCCTTCTGCCGGTTTTATACATAATTTTTTAAATTTTTCTTCATTTACTTTTACTTCGGTGTATACTACAATGATATAAGCATAGCATACTTTAAAAGATTTAAGGAGAACTTTATGCGTTCTGTTGATATTATTGTCCCCTGCTATAATGAGGAGGAGGTCCTGGAGACCTTTTACCAGTCCACACAAGAGGCCATCTCCTCCATGGCGGGATATCAATTTACTTATATTTTTGTGGATGACGGCAGCCGTGATTCCACCTTAAAAAAATTGATGGTTCTGGCCTCTTCTCATGAAAATGTCCGTTATCTCTCTTTTTCCAGAAATTTTGGCAAAGAGGCCGCCATGTATGCGGGGCTTTCCCACTCCACCGGAGAGCTTGTGATTATCATGGATGCGGATCTGCAGCATCCCCCTGCCATGATCCCCAAGATGATGGCAGGAATAGAAGAAGGCTATGATTGTGCTGCCGCCAGACGAACGACCCGCGTGGGGGAACGCCGCATCCGAAGCGCTTTCTCGAATCTATTTTACCATATCAGCAATCGGATGTCCGATGTAAAAATGCCTCAGGATGCCGTAGATTTCCGCATTATGACCAGGCAAATGGTAAACTCTATTCTAGAGCTTTCTGAAGTGGAGCGCTTCTCCAAGGGGATTTTTGCCTGGGTCGGTTACGAAACCAAATGGTATCCCTATGAAAATGTGGAACGCACGCTCGGCTCCACCAAATGGAGCTTTAAAGGACTTTTTAAATATGCCATTGATGGGATCACCTCTTTTTCCATCTCCCCGCTCCGTCTGGTCTCCGGTACGGGATTTTTGATTTCCATCGTCGCCTTTATTTACATTATCGTGACCCTGATCCAGACCCTCATTTTCGGCATTGATGTGCCCGGTTATGTCACGACGCTTTGTGCCGTCTTGTTTCTGGGCGGGATCATTGAACTTTCTATCGGTATTCTTGGTGAATACATTGCCCATATTTATATGGAGGTAAAAGATCGGCCCATTTACATCTTAAAAACTTCCAACCTGCAGGAAGAAATCCAATCAGACATGTCATCGGCCCATTTTGCCGGATGCCCGGCAAAAAAAGCCTCTGAAACGGACAAGCAGTGCAGGAATCATTCTGATAAAGACAGGAAAGGCAGTTTACAATGACAAGAAAGAAGTATTGGCAAAAAACAACTTTACTGGAGAAAGCCCCTTTTCTCCTCTCCTTTTTTATTCCCGTCATCATTATGATTGGAATCTTTATCCAGAGACAGATTTTCCCTTTTGGAAACAACAGTTTTCTCCGAACGGACATGTACCATCAATATGCTCCTTTTATGAATGAATTTATGGAGAAAATAAAACATGGCGAAAGTCTTTCCTATTCCTGGAACATCGGTATGGGCTCCAATTTTACGGCACTCTACGCTTACTATCTGGCCAGTCCTGTAAACTGGCTGGCTTTCCTGGTTCCCCAAGGTCTGGTCATTGAATTTATGACTTACCTGATTGTCCTGAAGATCGGCCTTGCAGGACTTTCTTTCTGCTTCTACCTGAGCCGGCATTTCAAGACCAGGGATCTCGGGATTTCTTTCTTTGCCGTTTTTTATGCTCTGTCCGCCTATATGGCGGCTTATAGCTGGAATGTCATGTGGCTGGACTGTCTAGTTCTGGCCCCCCTTGTGATCCTTGGGCTGGAGCTTTTGGTAAAAGAGGGCAGGTGCCTTCTCTACTGTCTCACCCTGGCGCTCTCTATTTTAAGCAACTATTATATTTCTATCATGATGTGCATTTTCATGGTATTATATTTTATCGCTCTGCTTGTTATGGAATCTGACCGCCGCCTTTTCCTGAAACGGTGCTTCCATTTTGGGGTTTACTCCCTTTTGGCCGGCGGGTTGGCCGCCTGCCTGTTGATTCCGGTTTTTTTAGCCCTGCGGCTGACTGCTTCCGGCGATATCAACATCCCGAAGACTTTAAGCTCCTATTTTTCCTGCTTTGCCATGCTGGCCCGTCACTTTGTCAATGTGGAAGTGGAGATCGGCCTGGACCATCACCCTAATATTTACTGCGGAGTGGGTGTGCTTATGCTGCTCCCTCTTTATATGGCAAACAGATCCATCCCTAAAAAAGAGAAGATTGTAAAGGGAATCCTGCTTTTTGTCATGCTGATAGGATTTTCTTTAAATATCCCTAATTTTGTATGGCACGGATTTCATTTTCCCAACAGTCTTCCTGCCCGCCAGTCGTTTCTTTATATCATTCTGCTCCTTACCATGTGTTATGAAGCTTACCGACAGCTACAGGCCAACACCTCCTCCCAGCTTTCCGGAAGCTTCTGGGGCTGTGTGATCTTTATTTTTCTCTGTGAAGCCATCATCACGGAAGAGACTTTTGATTTCAAGATTTATTATGTCACCCTCTTTTTCGTGGGGCTTTACGCCCTTCTCCTGTATTATCATAAAAACAGGAAGGCTTATGCCCCTGTCCTGGCAATCCTTGCCGTCACGCTTATTGCCATAGAGGCCAGCATGAACACTGCCGTTACCAGTGTAACTACCGTAAACCGCACCTCTTATCTGGAGAATCAGGAGTCATTCCGGGCGCTGGCAGAGTTCATCGAGGCAGAAGACACCAGTCTGTTTCGTATAGAAAAAGAGCCCAGGAAGACAAAAAACGATGCGGCTCTGGCCGGTTATCACTCGGCCTCCCTGTTTTCCTCCACGGCCAATGCCCATCTGAGCGACCTCTATAAGGCTCTTGGGCTGGAGGGAAACACCAATTCCTATAGTTTTACCGGTGCAACGCCTCTCACGGCCTCCTTATTAGGTGTCAAATACACCTTATCCGTCAATGAACTGGACAGTGAACTTTATTCGCCTCTCCGAACTGACGGCGAGGTCACCCTTTATGAAAACCGCTTCAGTCTTCCTATGGGTTTTCTTCTGCCTTCTGATATACAGTCTGGCTGGAATTATCAGGCCCATGACCCGGCCACGGCCCAGAACGCTTTCGCCGAGGCTGCCGCCGGCTCCGGCAACGTTTTAACTGCCGTCTCCACCGGCTCCTCTTCCATCGGGGAGTACATCTTGACGGTTCCGGAAACCGGTTTTTATTACCTTGATGTCACCAATTCTTCGATTAAAGATGTAACTTTCACAAACGGGATCTCCACCAAAAGCTTTTCCAATGTAAACCGGGGGTTCCTCCTGGATCTTGGCAAACTGGAAGCCGGAGCTTATGTCTCTCTGACCACAGAGCAGGACGACCAGAATTTCACCGCCCAGGCATACCTTCTTGACCTGGACCAGCTTCAGGTCCTGATCGACACCCTGAACACACAGCCCCTTGTCGTGGATCATTACACGGATACCTCTGTCACCGGGCGGATCACCGCAGTCTCTGACGGACTTCTTTATACTTCCATTCCCTATGAAAAGGGATGGACCCTCAAAGTAGACAATGTGGAAACGGAACCTGTTCTTTTTGCCGACACCATGCTGGCTGTTCCCTTAAGTGGCGGCTCTCACTCCATAGAGCTTTCCTATCGACCGGAGGGCCTCACCGTTGGGCTTTTGATTTCCGCCGTCTCGGCTGTTCTTCTGCTGCTCCTGGTCTTTGCCACCCGGACTCTGGAAAGGCTTTCGAAACCTTTTGCGGCTCCCGTGGATGAACCGGAAGAATCTGCGGCTCCATCTTTACCGCCAGTCAAATCGCCAGACCTTGCAGGGAAACAAAAAACAACTGCTGAAAATGAAAATAAATTACCCGAAAGAGAGGAATAAGATCATGAAACTATGGGGAGGACGTTTTACCAAAGAAGAAAATACCCTGGTCAACCAGTTTAACGCATCCATTTCTTTTGACCAGCGTTTCTACCGGCAGGATATCCGAGGAAGTATAGCCCACGTGACCATGCTGGCCAAACAGGCCATCCTGACAGAAGACGAAAAGTATCAGATCATCGCGGGTCTTGAGGGAATTCTCTCCGACGTGGAGAGCGGCGCACTGGAAATCGACCCGGAGGCAGAAGACATTCACAGTTTTGTGGAGGCCACCCTGATTGAACGTATCGGCGCTGTGGGGAAAAAGCTTCACACCGGCCGCAGCCGCAATGATCAGGTTGCTCTGGACATGAAGCTCTACATCCGGGATGAAATCAGTGCCCTGGATGCTCTTGTAAAAGAGCTCCTGCAGGCGCTTTTAACTGTCATCGAAGAAAATCTGGAAACCTATATGCCTGGCTTCACCCATCTCCAGAAGGCCCAGCCTGTGACCATTGCTCACCATTTCAGTGCTTATTTTGAAATGTTTCTCCGGGACAGGAGCCGCCTTTTCGATATCCAAAAACGGATGAACACCTGCCCTCTGGGAGCCGGGGCCCTGGCCGGAACTACTTATCCTCTGGATCGGGAATACACGGCCTCTTTGCTGGACTTTGACTGCGCTACCAGAAACAGTATGGATTCTGTGTCAGACCGTGACTATCTCATTGAGCTTTGCAGCGCTATGGCTACCATGATGATGCATTTGAGCCGTTTTTGTGAAGAAATCATCCTCTGGAATTCCAACGAATATCAGTTTGTGGAGCTGGACGACGCCTACAGCACCGGAAGCAGCATCATGCCTCAAAAGAAAAATCCGGATATCGCCGAACTGGTGAGAGGAAAAACCGGCCGCGTTTATGGCGCCCTCATCTCCATACTGACTACCATGAAGGGAATCCCCCTGGCCTACAACAAGGATATGCAGGAGGACAAAGAACTGGTTTTTGATGCCATTGACACCACAAAGGGCTGCCTTTCCCTGTTTACGGGCATGCTGGCCACCATGAGATTCCACAAAGAGATTATGAAAAAAAGCGCCATGAATGGATTTACCAATGCCACCGATGCGGCAGACTATCTGGTAAACCGGGGAGTTCCATTCCGCGATGCCCATGGCATCGTAGGACGCCTGGTACTCTACTGCCTGGATAAAGGACTCTCCCTGGATGACATGAGCCTTGAAGAATACAGGGCCATCAGTCCTGTGTTTGACGCGGATATCTATGAAGCCATCAGCTTAAAGACCTGCGTAGAGAAACGTACCACTCTGGGGGCTCCCGGCCCCTCTGTCATGAAGAAAGTGGCCGCAAAATACAGAAAATTATTAGAATCGTAAGACAGACACAGCCTGGCCTGTCGGTATCTCATATCTAGTAGTACGGCGCCCTTGGGCGCCGTACCTCGTCATAATCAGATAATTTACAGCTTCGCCAGCTCTTTGTACTGATCTTTCAGGCTGCCATAGAGACTTTTATAGATTTTGTGATATTCATTGTACTTTTCCGTATTCCCGGGGATCGGCGCACAGGACTTATCCGTATGGATCATCCGGTCGCAGGCTGCTTCTACACTCTCATAAATTCCTGCGCCCACGCCTGCCAGAATCGCCACGCCCAGGGCAGGGCCCTCTTTCGCAGCCACAGTTTTTACAGTACAGCCATACATATCTGCCAGCATCTGGCGCCATACGGCGCTTCTTCCACCGCCTCCGCAGGCCATCATATCTGCAACCTCCACTCCCATTTCCTTCAGGATGTCATTGCAGTCTTTCATGGAATAAGATACCCCTTCCATGACTGCTCTAAGCATGTCCTTCCTTGTATGGATCGCTGAAAGCCCAAAGAATACGCCCCGGCAATCCGGATCCAGGTGGGGTGTCCGCTCTCCCATCAGGTACGGAAGATAAATCAGGCGATTGGCCCCAAGAGGCACGCTCTCCACATCCCGGTTAATGTAATCATAGGCATCACAGCCTTCCCTCTCTGCCTGCTCCAGATAATCCTGACAGAAATTGTTGCGGAACCACTGAAGGGAAAGTCCCGCCCCCTGGGTCACCCCCATCACATGCCAGCAGCCTGGAACAGCACAACAGAAAGTATGTACCCGCCCCTTCGGATCAATGGTCACCTGTCTGCTGTGGGCAAACACAACGCCGCTGGTACCGATGGTAGTAAAGGCCTTTCCGTCCCGGACCACTCCGGTCCCCACGGCGGCCGCCGCATTATCTCCGGCTCCGCCGACCACAACTGTCTTTTCTGAAAGTCCTGTAAACGCCGCGATTTCCGGCAGGATTGTCCCTGTCACATCAGGAGACTCATAGACCTTTGCCAAAAGGGCCTTGTCAATTTCCAGCCTTTCCAGCACCTCCTCGGACCAGCAGCGGTTCGGCACATCAAGAAGCTGCATTCCGGAAGCATCCGACACCTCCGTTGCATATTCCCCTGTCAAGACCAAACGGACATAATCCTTCGGCAGCAGAATATGACGGCATCTTGCATAATTTTCTGGCTCATGGTTCCTCACCCAGAGGATCTTAGAGGCTGTGAAACCGGTCAATGCAGGATTGGCCGTGATTTCAATCAGGCGTTCTGCCCCGACCTTTTCTGTAATCTCCTCACACTCCTTTGCTGTTCTCTGGTCACACCAGATAATGGAAGGCCGGATCACTTCATTGTTTTCATCCAGCATAACGAGGCCGTGCATCTGCCCTGAGATCCCCAAGCCTTTAATGGACTCCCTGTCCACGCCGGATTCTTTTACCACCTTCGCAATGGTCTCTAATGCCGCCTCTTTCCAATCCTCTGGCTTCTGTTCTGCCCACCCGTTCTGTGGCTGATACAGCGGATACTCTTTTGATGCAGATGCAATCACTGTTCCGTTCTCATCAAACAGTACCGTCTTCGTTGCAGAGGTTCCCAAATCAATACCAATTAAATAATTCACCACACAATTCCCTCCAGACATTCGATATATTATGGTTATTTTATCACAAATGTCTTCCTTTGGCTATGACCCGCAGACTTCAAATTTTCTTTTTCCTCTCCTTCCCTTGTATTCGCTTTCGCTTTGCTGTGAAAAAGATCGCGGCTGCCGTGAGAACAACTGCCAGGACCAGAAAGACTACAAGTGCTGTCTCATTTTGATAAATCTGCGTCCAGCGGTCTGAAGTCACAAGAAATTCCCACTCCATCCATCCGCCAGCTCCCATCTCGCGGCCATTCCCAAGCTTCAGTCTGTTTCCTGCCGCATCCTCCGCATAGAGACGCAGTGTCTGCCAATCATCCCATTCTGGAAGAACCACTCTCAATCCATCCTCCGTCTCAATCTCTTTCAGGCTTTCTCCTTCGTAACAAACTCTCCCCTCTCTGGTCCTCACCTCCGCCTTCTTTAGACGCATATTATCGCGGATGTCTAAAAACAGTTCCAGCCTGTCCCTCATATAGCGTCCCCTGTCTTTTGCCCCGGAAAGAACTGCCGACGGCCCTGTCTTGTCTACAGAAAAAGCAAACATGGCTGCCCGTTCTTCCTTTTTCACAGATTCATTTCCCATTTTATTTCCAGCTTTATCTTCCGAATACAAAAGTATCTCATAATCCCCTTCTTGTTCAAACATCTCTTTGTCAATCTTATATTCATAAATCTGCCACTTTGACTCCCTCTCCTTTGGGGAAATTTTCTCCCTCTGTATGGTTTTTCCCTCTTCCAGAAGCAAAACCACTCCGTTTCTGTTCAATGCCGCCTGGAAATTCTCCACCGGGTCCACATTATATTCCCGGATTACCACATCCCGTTCTTCCAACAGATAACAATACTCCTCTCCCCCCAGCCATTCTTCCGTCTCCCCGGCCGCCACATAGACAGAACCATAGCGATTAACCGAAAAGGTAAGTGTTCTCTCTGCCTTGTTTCCCGCCCGGTCTTTCCCCACCGCCTGCAGAAGATACAGGCCATCCACACCTTCCTCCTCCGGAAAACTCTCCGGAAGAAGCTGCTTTATCACCTCCCCTTCGTCCCCTGGAAGTTCCTGGTACTGATAACTTCCTCTTTCTCCCTGGTCCAGACGAGAGACCCCCACAGTCACGCTTCCCGGCACCAGACGATTATCCAAAAACCGAATTTTAGCTTCCACTGTTCCCCGGTTGGCCGACTCATTCTCCAGGCCCAAAATCTCTATGGAAGGCGGCGTACAGTCTAGAGAAAACTCTTTTTCGTAACCTTCTCCATCTCGGTTCCCCGCCAGGTCCCTACAGGACACCCTCAGATAATAATCTCCGTCTTCCGAAAAATCCACAGCCGCCATATGGATATCGCCCCGATTGTCAAACTCCCCAAACTGCCATGATCCGGTCTTTCCGTCGTCTAAGGCCGCCTTCACCTCGTTCAAAACCTGTTCCTCGCTGAAATTGTGTTCTTCCACCGTGATCCTGGCCGTCTTTGGAACATTGTAATACCTGCCGTTTCCCTCCCCTGTAAATTCCACCGTAAGCCTTGGCGGCGTCCTGTCTATGGTAAACTCTTTTTCTTTGATCTCTGACACATGCCCCGCCAGATCCTCTCCTTTTACAGAAAATGTATAATCCCCGTCCTCGGAAAAAACAATCTGACAGCTATGTAGATTTCCATCGTGACTCCAGGGAGAGACCACAGGCAGGCTGCCGTCCGTATTGGTGATCAACAGCCAGATCCTCTCCTCAGAAAAGTTTGCCTCTTCAACCGTCAGCTGCACCCTCCGCTCTTGATTATAATAGATTCCGTGTTCCGGCTGCTCCTTTCCGTAAGTAACCTGCAGTTTTGGCGCCGTCTTGTCCACAGAAAACCTCAGACTTTTTTCCGACTTGTTCCCTGCCATATCCTCCGCCAAAACCGTAAACCACAATGTCTCCCCGTCATACTTGTCTGCCTCCAAAAGAACACGGCCCTGCCAGCTTTTCCCGGCCTCTGAGCCCGTCTGTGCAGGCGGCTCCAACAAGATTTCCTCCTGTAAAGTTTCCCTTCCTTCTCCTCTCTCTGCCTCCAGCATGTAAGAGGCACTCTTCAGCCCGGAGGCCACCCCCGTTTCGTCCGGCTCTTTTAGCAAAACCGTAAGTTCCACATCCCCCCGGTAAATCCCGCTCTCAGTCCATGCGTCCCCCTGGGGAGACAACCAGATAACCGGCCCTTTATTCTCCACCACCAGGCCCTCTGAGTTAAAATAACTGCTGAGTCCTGCGTAATCAGTCACCTTTAAATAAACCACGCCTTTCCAATCTGGTGTGAGGAGTAAGCTTTTCCCTTCCTCCCACTCCTCCTGGGAAATATCCTGAAGCTCTCTCCCTGTCAGTTCCCCTTCAGAGCAAAAATAGCGGAGCGGTTCCACCGGCGAAAGGCTGTCATGGCCCTCAAAAGTCACCAGTTCTGTATGAGAAGAATAATGCCCAAAGGTAACATGTTCCAGAAATGTATTCCAGGACTCTCCCATGGCTGTGACACATCCAAACTCCGGCGCCGTCATATCCACTGTGAACTCCCTTTCTGACACGCTTTCTCGGGATAAAGGCCAGCCCGCCGGATCCTCATAGAACACGTTAAGCCGGTATCTCCCCTCATCCGTCACAGGCACCGGAAGCTTATACCAGTCATTTCCTTTTTCCGCTGCCCTCTCCCATGTTCCTTCCCCGTATACAGTTCCCGAAGTACCCTTTTCATCCTTATTCTCCTTTCCCGCTTCTCCTTCCTGGATCTTCTCCAAAACAATCCGGGGAAGTCCTTCTGCCTCTTTTGGCCTAAAATTGTGTTCTTTCAGATACAGCCAGACGGTTATGGGATGGCTGTAGTACCCTTCATGGGCAAGTTTCTCCTCTGGAAGCTCCATTTGAAGTTCTGGCTGCGTCCGGTCAATTGTCAGGGAAACAGGAGCCGGCAGACCTGACAGATTTCCGGCCAAATCCCGGCAAAGAGCCTCCCGGATCTCATAACATCCTTCCGCGGGAAACCGGAGCCGCATTTTTACCGTCCGGCTTTCTGTATGTTCCGAAAGCCCCTCCTCACTGTCCAAAAACCACCTTTGTGCCCTCTCTTGTGTGACTGCCTCCCCCTGGTCTTCACTTTTGGCATCCAGTATTTCATAAGGGACCACCTCCACAACCCCTTCCCCCAAGCCGGCCAAGCCCTCCCAGACACCCTCCTCAAAAGTAAGCCTCGTTTCCCTACCTGTCTCGTCCCCAATTGTCACACAGACTCCGTTCTCATCAAAATTTTTTTCATAAAATGTAAACTCTGCCACAGCTGTATCCTGATAGACATTTGGCCGCACAGAAGTTCCCTCCACTGCCACAGCCACCTTTCCCGGCGCTCCTCTTGCCGTCTGCGCCAGGCTGGCGGCCTGTACAGCCAAATTGGCTGCCGACAAAGCCAGGAGAACACAGGCGAGCCAAAAAGCAATCGCTTTTTTCAGACGCTCCACCCACCATTTCCCATACTGAAATCTTCTGAATAATATGACAAGGACAATCAGTCCGCAGATTCCGGTGATCCCCAATGTGATTGACCACCTGTGAAATTTCTCAATTATTTCCTGTCCCATGTACCTCCTCCTTATCCTTTCATGACTTCGGTTCGTCAGCAAACGCTGCCTCGACCGCACGGATGGCTGTCAAAAGCCCATCCCGCACTTCCTGTCTTAGCTGCAGTTCATATTCCGGACAATCCCTCTCCTCTTCCCACGCCGCAAGCTGCTTGTCTATTCCTAAAAGAGTTTCCTTCATAGAAGCCGCAGTAACTCCCGCTTTTTTAAACTGTTCCACCCGCACGGCCAGCTGAACAGTCAGTTCCCGGTCTGCCAAAAGCGCTGTAATTCGGTTATCCATCTCTTCTGTATTCCCATTACAGAGCGATTGCAGATCCTCCCAGTATTCTCCATAGGAAACTTCCGCATCCCCATTTCGTTTCTGAACGTCCAATCCGCTGTAATAGCCTGCAATCCTGCTCAATACTCCGGCCCGAAAAATCTCCTGATTCGAAAGTCTGCCTCCAGAGGCAGACTCCGAAGCCGCTTCGAGCCATCTGCCAGAGGCCCGTTTCCCGTCTGTGCCTTCATAATCATAAAAATAGGCCTGTCCGATATCGTAAGCTGCCCTCTGATATTCTTTTTCGTCCTTTTGGAGCTCTTCCAGAAAACGTCCTCCCCCTTCCTGCCGCCCGTTTAAAACTTCCCGCAGGATCAGTTCTTCTTCTACAGAAAAGGCTCCATCTTCTAAAAAAATCTCAATCAGGCATTCATACCCTTCTGCCAGTCCCGGTTCCAGGCGAATTGCCTTCCTGCATGCCTCCAGCCGCTCTTCCCTGTCGATTGCTCCTCCTGCCTCCAAAAGCTGCGCCTGGTAGGTATCGGCCACTGCCCGCCTCTCCAAATCCGCCGTGACCAGACTTCCAACAAAGGCCAATATCGTAACAGCCAGGCAAGACATGAAGATCCGGCGCTTTCTTTTCTTTTGCCGGATAAAGGTTTCGTCCAGTTCCCGGTAATGTTCCAGCGCCCAGGCAAGTTCTCTGCAGGAATGATAGCGTTCTGCAGGATTATCCCTGGTGCAGCACTGAAGGATTTTTTCCAGGCCGCCGGAAAGCTCCGGCCTGAGGCTCCTGACCGGTACAAAACCATAAGGCGGATCTGTCGGACTGTGTCCTGTCAGCAAATGATAAAGAACTGCCCCAAGTCCGTAGACATCTGTCTCCGGCCCGGTCTGCCCATGGCCTCCATATTGCTCCGGCGCTGCATAACCTCTGGTCCCCAGCCAGACCGTATCACCTCCAGCCTCCCTCTTCTGCTCCCTGGCTGTCCCAAAATCCACCAGCGCCAGCGTCCCATCCTCCCGCTGCATTACATTGGAAGGTTTCAGATCCCGGTAAATCACGGAAGGGGTTCTGGTATGCAGATAGTCTAACACCCGGCAGAGCTGAAGCCCCCAGCCTGCCACCTGTTCCTGGCTGAAACATTTTTCTTTCTCCAGAAGCTCCTTCAGAGAATGCCCCTCTATGTAATCCATGACCAGATAAAGCATCCCGTCCTGTTCCAGAATGTCTCCTACTGCCGGAAGTCCCGGATGTTTAAGCTTCTTTAAAAGCTCTGCTTCCATGATCAGATGATTTTTTTCTTTTGTAATTTCCTTTACAGCCCAGAGCCTCCCGCTCCGCTCGTGGCGTGCCAGATACACTGTGCCGTTTCCGCCTTTTCCCAGTATATCCAGAATCCTGTAGGTTTCACCAAGAATAACCCCTGGTATACAGGCCAAACGCTCACCCCGCAATCCTTTTCTCTGCAGAATCCTGTCAAAAAAGTCTTCTTCACCGGTCTGCTGATCTGTGTTTTTTATACTATGGAATCATCGGGAGAATCCCCGAAAAGAAGCACCGCCAGATGTGACGGTGCTGTCATTATATTCTGCCTCCCCAAAAATGTCAATGGATTTTACTAAAATTTATAAATCCCTCATAAGTTTATCTAAAATTTATAAACCAAACACGTATTCTCCTTATTCGCTTCTTGCTTTTTACAAAAAACTGTGCTAGACTATCGAAAATATCATATTTCGAGAGGACTTTTCTTATGTGTATAAATTCTCCGTATACCCCCCCCGGGTATAATATTTTAACCTCCTGCGATGACAATCTGGCTCCCTACATAGCGGTAAACCTTATGGCGATGTCCTGTAATCTGGCAGAGGCAAATCTTGATTTCTTTCTTCTATACAGTGATATCTCTCAAAAAAATCTGGAAATGCTCCATGCCTTGTGTGAAAGTCTTTCTAATCTTATGTTTCACCCGATTCCTGTCCCTGACCCGGAGCCGTTCCTGCTTTTATCAAACTACGGTGGTTGGGCCAAGGAAGCCTATTACCCTGCCAGCGCACACCTGCTTCTTCCCAAAACTGTTGCCCGCGTTATGTATCTGGATGCGGGAGATACTATGATCATCGGAGATATTTCTCCTTACTATAACTATGACTTTCAGGATCGTGCATTGATTGTAACCGGCTCCTCCTATAAACGGGAAGACAACCGGTTGGCTCCCTATCAGGCAGACGACCTGAGCGACTGGAAAAACTCTCTTCCTTATATTCTCCGCGGTGTTTTTAATTCCGGCTCCTATATGATCAATCTGGAAAAGCTTCGCCAAAGTGAACTGGCTCTTGATGATTTCTTAAGTCTTGCTGAGGAAATCCAGAAAATCGCCGGAGACAATGCAAATAAAACGGCCTACTGGGGAGATCAGGGACTCTTTTCTGCCGCCTTTGTCGGAAATATCCGATACTATGATTTCGATCGAGTCCAGAGTATATGGCATATGCCCTATAACTTTTGTTTGTGGTACTTTGACCACATGCAGCAAAAACCGGATTACGACCCGGCCGTCATTCATTTCGCAGGCGCTCCAAAACCCTGGACTGTCACTTATCCTCTTCCCTCAAAACGCTTTGAAGCAGAATCCGCCTCCTGTTCCTTAAAGGATCTGAAATTTGGCCAGGCCGAATATTATTACCTCTGGCACGAATATGCCCTGATGGCAGATCTGGCGCTCAGCCGGCTGGGAATTGACTAAACGCCTGCAACAACCTTTCCCATCCTTTCTTTGAACCGGTTATCCTCACTTTATTTTCAGCAACGCTCCAGAACCACACCATGGGCGATCCCCGGCACGCTCTGTCCTTCATTGAAACTGGTGCTGGAGAGGAGCGCCCCTGTAGGCAAAAACAGCACCCGCTTCCATTCCCCGGTTTCCAGTTTGGGCAGAATATATGCTGCCAGCACAATGGCGGAACATCCGCAGCCGCTTCCTCCGGAATGGGTGTCCTGGCTCTCTTTGTCAAAAATCTCAATACCGCAATCCATATGTCGGTCCGCAATCTCATAGCCTCGGCTCTTTACAAAATCCAAAAGGATCTTCTGTCCCACCTCACCCAAATCACCGGTGATGATTTTGTCATAGTCCTTTGGCCTTCTCCCAAAATCCTCCAGATTCCGGCAGATGGTATCGCAGGCCGCCGGAGCCATACAGGCTCCCATGTTCATGGAGTCCTTGAGCCCCATATCCACAATCTTTCCCGGCGTGATGCCGCTTATGCGGACCTTACCGCCCTTCCTCCCCAAAATAAAGGAACCGCAGCCGGTAATGGTCCATGTGGTGGACAGTGGCCGCTGATTTCCGTATTCCAGCGGAAAACGAAACTGCTTTTCCGCACTGGCAAAATGACTGGAGGCCATGGACATCACATATTCGGCATAGCCTGCTTCCACTGTCATCGCTCCCAGGCACAGTGCCTCGCCGATGGTGGAACAGGCCCCGTAAAGTCCGAAAACAGGTATCTCCAGGTCAACTGTGCCAAAAGATGTGGCAATAAGCTGCCCCAGAAGATCCCCCGCAAAAAGGTAGCGAACCTCTGTGCGGACCAGCCCGGCATTCTCAATCGCCAGATCCGCAGCCTCCTTCTGAAGCGCGCTCTCCGCAGCCTCCCAGTTATCACACCCCACCATGGGATCCGGTTCGATCACATCAAAATAATCTGCGAGAGGGCCTTCCCCTTCCTTCTTTCCGGCCACGGAAGCCCGTCCCACGATCTGAGGCCCCTCGACAAAAGCGATACTGGATTTGCCCCGCTGAAATTTACTTCCCGTCATGGATTTTCCCTCTTTCTGTCTGTTTTATCCAGGCCGCTGTGTATGGCAATGCCTGATCCTTACAGTCAGTATGTGCTGGTTTGCACATCTTATTCCCGGAAAGCAAAAACCTAAAAGCTCCTTTCTGAAAACACCTTTCATTTCGGTCGAAATCCCTCAAAAATAAATAAATCAAACTGATCTTTTGCCGCCTGAAGCTCCGCTTCAGAGCGAATGGTCCAGGCCACAGACAAATTATGGTAAAGCCTGCGGCAGATTTTTCTTGCCGGCACCCCTGCCCCTTTATGAGAATAGGAGACAAAATCCGGCCTTGCGATAAAATTGGTCAGAAGATGGTGGACAATCCACATGGGAAAGGTCTCCCTGTCGCCTTCTTTCGGAAAGTCCGCGGAAAGCTGCCCCCGGACAATTTCCGGCCGATGTCTTTTATACCAGTAGACCGCCAGAGGGTGAAAGGATTCCATACAATAATGTCCCTGATAATTCTGCAGAATTTCATCTGCCAGCTCGCATACCCTGGTCTTTGAATTCACCATTTTGATCTCCACAATCAGAGGAACCCGCCCATCCACTGCCTTAAGCACCTCCGAAAGCAAAGGGATCCGCTCCTTCGTTCCAAGCAACGAGAGCCCTTCAAGCTCTTCATAGGTCATGGAATTCACCGCCCGGTCCAGGCCGCAGACCCGCTTCAGGGTATTGTCGTGAAAGACTACTACCTGCTCGTCTTTTGTCAGCTGCACATCCATCTCAATGCCATATCCCTGTTCTGCCGCCAGCAAAAAAGCCGGAAGGGAATTCTCCGGTATGCCGGACGGATTGTCGTGGAGCCCCCTGTGGGCATAATAGACTCCCAGAAAAGAAGACACATCCGGTTTCCCAAACATATGGGGCATGATCATCAGAAAATAGAAACAGACAAGTCCAGCCAGCAAAAGCACTGCACTCCATCCAGTCATAACAGTCCACCCTCCTGAAATTAATCATCCACGTCAAAATGCTCGATCAGTGATTTTTTGGATACAGGCTTATTGTCCCCGTGCTTTACAAAAAGCATGGTCACAAAGGCCGCCCCGCTGAATACCACAGCATAGGGGAACAAAGCCCGATAGGAGACATACTGGAGCAGAAGCCCGGAAAGAATCGGTGTTGCAATCTGCGCTGTCATAGAAAAGGTATAATAAAGGCCCGTATATTTCCCCACGTCGCCGTCTTTGCTCATCTCCACCACCATAGGAAGAGAATTGACATTAATCGCCGCCCAGCCCACACCGATCAAGGCGAACCCTGCCTGGATCACCGGATGGTAATCTGGAAGCAGGGCTGCCATAAGATAACAGCCGGTCATCAAGGCCACCCCTCCAAGGATCGTTTTCTTCCGGCCGATCTTTGAAGAAACCATACCGATGGGAATATAGCTTACAATCGCTGCGACTGTGGCCACCATCAAACAGTCCGCATAGCTGCCGCCTTCCAGCCCCCATACGGTTACTGCATAGCGGGAGAATGCCGTCGTCACTGCATTGTATGCCGTAAACCAGAGGAAAATAGACAATAGAATGAAGATCAGACTCCGCTTCACGCCCTGGTCCTGTAAAGTCTTGGAAGCGGCAGAAACATTTTTTGCAGTCTTCTCCCCAGGCATGCTTTCTGCTTCGATGGGCTCCGGGTATTCTTCCGCCATCTTTTTCACCAGCTTCTTCTCGTCGATCGTGAGCAAAAGCAGGATTACAGACAGGATCATCAGTCCCGCAACTCCCGCAAACAAGGGCAGATAGCTGGGCCTCGCCCCCTTCCCCACCAGCAGCTTAATGAGCAGGAGGGAATACACGCCGCCCACGGCCCCCATCAGATTGATGACGGCATTCGCCTTGCTTCTGAGGGGCTTTGGCGTCAGATCCGGCATCAGAGCCACTGCCGGGGAACGATACATTCCCATGGCAAACAAGGTCACCCCAAGGGCAATGATAAACATGGGCAGGCTCATGAGCCTGTCCGAAACCGGCAAAACCATCATGGAGATCACGGCTGCCGCCGTTCCCCCCACAATAAACGGCAGCCTTTTTCCAAGTCTAGTATCCACCCGGTCGGAAAAGGCCCCGATCACCGGGAGCAGAAACACCGCCAGTACATTGTCAGCCGCCATGATCACGCCGATCGCCCCCTCTTTCAAATGAAAGGTATTCTGCAGAATCAACGGAATAATGTTGTCATACATCTGCCAGAATGCACTGATGGCCATAAACGCAAAACCGATCAAAAATGTCCTCTTATAATTCAGTTTCATCCTCTTTCTCCCCCTGGAGCGGCCTTATTTTTTTATCTGGCTTCATCCGGCATCCAGCTTTGCAAAAAATGTTTCCAGATCAGGATATTCTCCCCGCTCATCCGTCCTGGTCTCTGCCTGAACTTTGTCCTTCTTTTTTCCCAGAGTCACCTTAAAAGGAAGCCCGCCCTGGCGCACTGCCTGTCGAACAAACACATTGACCGCTGCTCCCAGGCTCAAGCCCAATTCAGAAAATAACTCCTCCGCCTCTGTTTTGATTTCCGCATCCATGCGGATACTGACATTGACCGTTGTCCCGGCCATTCTGACCGCCTCCTGTTTCTCCTTTTTACCATTTTATTTCTTTTTTCCCGGCTTTATGCCGACGCAAGCTTCCAGGTCAAATCCCATGCTTCCCACACACGTCCTCCAGACAGCATCGGTCGCAAAACGGTTTTGTCCTGGCCGTGCACACTTCCCGTCCATGATGTACCAGACGATGACAAAAGCTGTTCCCTTCCTCTGGCGGAATGATCTCCCAAAGAGCCATCTCCACCTTCTTTGGCTCTTTGATTCCATCCACCAGGCCCATCCGGTTTACCAGGCGGATACAATGAGTATCTGTCACAATAGCCGGCTTCCCAAACACATCCCCCATGATCAGATTTGCACTCTTTCTGCCCACTCCCGGCAATGCAAGAAGCGCTTTAAAATCTCCCGGCACCTGTCCTTTGTACTGTTCCTTCAAAATTTTCATACACGCACTTATATCTCTGGCCTTGCTCTTTCCCAGACCGCAAGGCCGCACAATGGCTTCAATATCTTCCACATCCGCCGCTGCCAAAGCATCCACATCCGGATATTTCGCATACAGTTCTTCCACCACCACATTCACTCTGGCGTCTGTACACTGGGCCGCCAGCCGCACACTCACCAGAAGTTTCCATGCCTGATCATAATCCAGGCTGCACTCCGCCTCCGGATATTCCTTCTTTAATCGCTCGATCACAATCTTTGCAAGCTCGTCTTTTGTCATCTGTCCCTCCATGAGTCTCTTCCTCAATGTTCCTCCCTTCATTCTACCACAGCGGCCTGCTTTTGCAAACCGCTCTTATGGTATTGGAGCTGAAAATCCACGCAGGAACACATCACAAACGCACGCCTGCGTCTTTCTCTTTCACTCAAAACACAGGCGTGCGTTTATGTTTTTTCTTAAAATTCTTTTCTCTTATAGATCTCCATGGAAATCACACAGGAAACCAGCAGAAGCACCGCCACCCCAAAGCCCGCTGCAGGGAGCAGGGACAAAAGCTGTTCTGGAGAAAGGTTCCATTTTATTCCCGTCTTTTCCATAAAAAGGGCAACCGCAAAGGGGATCATAAAAATCAGGATCAAGACCACCCGACTTTTCTCTGCTCCCACCTTAAAAAGCACCGGCAGCACCACCGACAGAAACAGGCAGGCAATGGTGACTGCAGCTCCCGCCACCCAGATGTCCTGGAAGATCGGATTCCCATTCTTAAAATTCATGCCGCCCTGGATCAAAAGGCCCATCAAAGCGGCTGCCGCCATGCAGATCAGGGCGAACAGGTACTTGCTCATCACAATCTGAGCCCTGCTTACAGGAAGAACATTCACATAAGTATTCCATCCGCTCTTTTCCCCGTAAGAGAATGAGGAGATGATCAGCATAGTGCAAAAAAATACGGCAAATATCTGGACTCCTGACATCTGCGTGCCGAACACCCCAAGGAGATAATAGAGCACGAGTACTCCGGCGTACAGAACAATCACCCGCCGCATGGTTAAAAATTCATTTTTAAGAAGTCCCTTCATGATTTTCCCTCCCTGCTGTAAAACAACATGATATCCTCCAGTCCCGCCCGGTCCAGGGAAAGTCCCCCTGGCGCCCGGTCTCTCCTCACAAGCGCCTCCAGGCCAAAGGCCCCCTCCCTGATTCCGGCTACCGCCTCCTCTGGAAGTTCCCGGAGAGTCTCCTTCGTCCCGTGGAAAATCCCGTGGTTTTCCAGAAGCAGATCCTTTTCCTCTGAAAAAAGCATCCTTCCTTTATGAATAAAGGTAATGTAGTCGCAGACCTTCTCCAGGTCACTGATAATATGAGAAGAGATAAAAATACTGCGTCTCTCGTCCTGGATAAAATCCTGAAAACTCTCTAAAAGCTCTTCTCTGGCCACCGGATCCAGACCGCTGGTGGCCTCATCCAGAATCAAAAGCCTCGTATCATGGGCCATAGCCACTGCCAGGGACAGCTTCATTTTCATTCCCTTTGAATATTCTTTGATCCTTTTCTTCCGGTCCACATGGTAAGCGGCAAGAAGCTGTTCAAATTTTTGTCCGTCCCAGCTTTTATAGATTCCCGCCATGATCCGTCCCACGTGGACTCCGGTCAGTTCCTCAGAAAAACTACAGTTGTCCAGAACCACACCGATGTTTTCCCAGGCCTCCCGCTTCATACTGCGGCATTCCTCCCCGAATATCTCGATGGTCCCCCCATCCCGTCTGATCATATCCAAAATCAGCTTGATGGTGGTTGTCTTTCCGGCCCCATTCTCCCCGATAAAGCCCATGATGCAGCCACAAGGCAGCGTAAGGCTCACCTTTTCCAGGGCAAAACCCTGGTATTGTTTCGATACTCCTCTAAGTCTCAATGCATCCTGCATAAACATTTCCCTCGATTTCCTATTTTCCAGAAAGCTATTTTCAACAATTATTCTTCCCAAAGAAGGCGCAGCATCTTTATAAGTTCATCCGCCAGAAGACCTCCTGCCCTGGCCGCCGCCACAGCTTTTTCCAGATATTCTTCTGTCTCCTTAAGCTTTTGCTCCTTCAAAAACTCCTGATTAGGCGCAGACACAAAGCTTCCCTTCCCGGTGTAGGAAACAATGAATCCCTCCCGCTCCAGCTCCTCATAGGCCCGCTTGGTGGTAATCACACTGATCCGAAGCTCTTTCGCCAGAAGCCGCATGGACGGAAGCGCCTCTCCCTCCTTGAGCTCCCCGGCAATGATCCCTGCCTTGATCTGAGATACAATCTGCTGATAGATCGGCTCACCGTTTGCATTGCTGATAAAAATATTCATCTGTAATTCTCCCATGGGTACGCAATATTGTGTATATATAATATATACAATATTAACACGTTGTTGTCAATAGGGAAATTAAAAATATAAAATACTGGTATCAAAAGACGTTTTCCTTCTCCTGAAACGCTTCCGATACCAGTGCCTGTCTGCCGCTTAAGCCCCAAAAATCATTATTTCTGTGAACACGCTCACGCTCCGGTCAAATAGTCCTCTGTGAACCTCAAGATGACGTCAATGTCCTCTTTCGTCACGTCTGCATTGGTCACCATCCGGAACATTCCCTGCCTGTCCCCGTTTACTTTTACGCCATGCTCCAGAAGATACTCCGGATATCCCTTCCATACCCTTTTCTCCCTCTCTATCTGGAAAAATACCATATTGATCTCCACCACATCCGGATTGCAGATAATTCCCGGAATCCTGGCAAGCCCCTCTGCCAGACGCTTCGCATTGTCATGATCCTCATGCAGTCTCTTTGGCATTTCCTCAATGGCAATCAATGCCGGCGCCGCCAGAATCCCCGCCTGCCGCATGCCGCCTCCCAGAAGTTTCCGGTTTTTCCTCGCCCGCTCAATAAACTCCCGGCTGCCTGCCAGCACGCTTCCCACAGGAGCACAGAGTCCCTTGGAGAGACAACAGGATACGGAATCTGCGTAACGGGTGATCTCTTTTACATCCACCCCCAGAGACACTGCCGCATTGAAACACCGGGCGCCGTCCAGATGAACCGGAATTTTGTGCTTCCCCGCCATCTCATAGATTTCCCTCATGACAGACACCGGGACCACCCTTCCGTTTGCCAGGGCATTTTCCAGACAGATGAGCCCAGTCACCGGACAGTGGATATCCTCCTCACAGATAGCCTCCTCAATCATGGCACAATCCGGCATTCCATCCCCAAAATGGAGCGTCCGCATATTGGCTCCGGAGAGCACCGCCACAGCCCCCACCTCATGCCCGCAAATATGGGCTGAATCACTGACAATGATCTCATCCCCTCTGTTTGTCCAGGTCATAATAGCCGTCTGGTTGCTCTGGGTCCCGCTGGTGAGAAACAACGCAGCCTCTTTCCCCAAAATCTCGGCCGCCCGCTTCTCCAGCCGGTTGACCGTCGGGTCATCCCTGTACACATCGTCCCCCACCGGGCAGGAAAAAGCCGCCTCCCGCATCTCCTTCGTCGGCTGTGTCACCGTATCACTTCTTACATCAATCATATTCTGTTCCTCCCTATCGCATTTTATCAAAACTTTTATCAAAATAAATCAGCGTGTCCGTGAAACAAGTGGACCTGTTTTTCACTTCCTGCCCTATACCTGCTCCCAGGAAAAGCTTCTGGGCTCTCCCGTAAACTGCATCTGGGCAAAGCAATTCTGCCGCAGAGCCTCATAGAGTACAATCGCCACAGAATTAGCCAGGTTCAGAGAACGGATGTCCGGAAGCATGGGAATGCGGACCGTCGTCTCCTTATGCTCAGCCAGAAGCTCCTCCGGAATGCCGGCGCTCTCTTTGCCAAACATTATGTAATCCCCTGGTTCATAGGACGCTTCTGTATAGACCCTGGGCGCTTTTGTGGAGGCCATATAAAGCTTCTCTGCCGCCCGTGGATTTTGCTCCAGAAAATCCCGGTAGCAGTCATACACTGTCACATCCAGCTTATCCCAGTAGTCAAGCCCCGCCCGCTTCAGCGCCTTTTCATTGATCTGAAACCCCAGAGGCCCAATCAAATGCAGGCGGCTGCCCGTCGCCACACAGGTACGGCCAATGTTCCCTGTGTTGGCCGGCATCTCCGGCTCCAGAAGCACAATATTCATCGCAGAATCAAGATTCATCTCTGTCTGTCCTTTCTTTCAGCTTTTCGATCTCATCCGGTACAGGCCGGTTCAGATAGCTACAGGTCTCCCCATTTAAAATCAGGCGTTCTCTGCCATCTGTAACCTTTCCGATGACTGCCCCAAAGAGCCCCGCCTCCTTAACGGCCCGCAAAACATCATTTCCGTTATCCGCCGCAAACAGCAGGCAGCCGCCGGATAAAAGCTCATAAGGGTTCAGCTCCAGTGCCTCGCAGATCTCTATGGTCTCCTGTCGGATTGGAATCTGCCTGAGCTCCACACTAAGCCCTACCCCATACTGCTCTGCCATCCTCCAAAGAGCCGCAAAGATGCCGCCCGTGCGCACCTCCTCCACAGAAATTCCGTTAAGTTCCGCCGCCACCTTCCCAGGTTTCTTCCAAAGGGCCTCCCGAAAACCTCTGGCAGTCTCCAGAAGGTTCTTTGGAAGCGTTTTTCGCAGATATGTCTCAAACTGCTCTGCCGCATATACAGTCCCTTCTATTCCTATAAATCCTCCCACCACCAGATCCTGTCCCGGTCTCATATTATCTCCCTCCGATTCTTCGCAACAGAAGCCGCCATTCCATAAAAGGAACGCGGCTTCTCTCAATATTGGACTATTCTTACTAGGCGGCCGGAGCCGGTTCTGGCGCAGGCGTAGGCGCCGGTGCTTCTGTGGGCGCATCCGTAGGTGCAGGAGCCTCTGGCGCCGGTGTCTCTGGCGCGGAAGTCTCCGGCGCTGGTGTCTCCGGAGTTGTCGGTGCATTGGGATCAATGGGAAGTCCCGTAACAGGATCAATCGGCAAATCCGGTCCCTTCACTACCTTTCTGGGAGAAGCCTGGTATTTATCCGTATGGAGCTTAATCCGCTCCTCCAGAACACCGTCCACATAGATTTCCTTGTAGGCTTCCGCTGTGGCCTTTGGATAAGAGGTCGCCTGCTTCACTTCCTCCGTCCCCGGAGCCATATTGGGATCTACCGTAATCTCATCCTCAAGATATTCCTCACTGAGTGTCACCCCATAAAACTTGAGCGTCCGGTTAGACGGCCTGGTCTCTTTCCCCCAGATCGTATAGGTAACCTTTCCGCCGCCATTGTGATAGGCCTCAATATAGATCGGAAAATCAAAATCATTGGTCAGCTCCAGATCCTTGCTTCCCCCGTCATTGATGGTGGCATCCAAGCCCCAGTACGTATAATTTACGGTCATGGAGTGGTTAGACCTCTTTGATATATACACTTCTGCCAGCAGGGCTGTATTATAAAGAGTCGTGGCAAGCTGGCAGATACCACCGCCATACTCCTGCACATAACCGCCGGCCTGGTAAGCAATCTGCTGGGTATATCCGTTCTCCGCCGAGAAAGGAGCCAGCGCATCGTGCATGGACCAGCTCTCCCCGGGCATGAGCAGAATATCATTGGTCAATTCCACACCTCTGTCTAAATTCTGCAGCTTTCCTCTGCTTGTGTCTTTCGTGGAAGTCGAAAAGCTCCCAAGCTTGTCCTGCACCTGAGAAAGCAGCTCTGTTGTCTTTTTGGGCACGATAATCTCCGCCACTGCTGCCAGAGAGACATCTTCTCTCTTCCAGTCCCGAAACGCTGCCTGCACCTCCGACACAGTCGCAGGCACATCTACTGTGATGCCATTCTGGCTTTCCGTGACAGAAAAACCACCTGATGTCCTTGTCAGCTCTGCCTCCACTGGTTCCATAGTCAGGCCCGAAGTTTTCTCTGTCACAAACTCTTCTATCCTTTTCTCGTCAACCGCCAGGCCGAACTCATATACCTGGTTGCTGACCTGCAGATCCTTCTCCGCTTTATAGCGGACAATCAGATTTCCGCCCTTACCAAGAGCCAGAGCCTCCATCACAATGCTGGAAAGCTCATCTGTATGGAGCCCCAGATCCGCTGCTGTCGTCGTAATCGGTTCTACACCCTCAGCGCCCTCTAAAGTCAGGGTCAGCGTCTTCTTTCCGATTTCATCCACATGGGACTGAACTGCTTTTAGCGCCTGTTCCGCTGTCAGCCCGCTCACATCCACCGTATCAATATATACACCGTCAGCAATGACTTCGTCAGCCCCATAAGGGCTTTTTTCCATAGCCTCCTTCAAAGACTTCTCCGCATCCTGCGGCTGCCTCTCGGCTGCCTCCGTCCTGGCAGGTTCCGTCTCCTCCGGGCTGTCGACCGTCTCCTGCGTCTCACCATCTGCCTCTGTCGCATATGCCACCTTCGGCGCCAAAAAAGCGGTAAAAAGAATGAGCATAAGCAGCCATGCACATTTTTTTCTCATAGAACTGATTCCCTTCCTTCTTCAAACAGGTAAGTTCCCGTCATGTCCTATCCATTGTAACACAAGTTTTAAGATTTTCAAGCACTGTCATAGAATCTTAAAAGTATTGCAATAATTTTAAGGATTTTTATTCTTACCCTGCCGCGGGTGCAGTGGCTTCCGGTGCAGGTTCGGGCGTCGGTTCCGGTATGTTGGAGTCCGGATAAATGATTCCGCCGGAAAAACCTGGTTCTGGGGTTTCTGGTGTGGGCTCAGGCGTCGGTTCCGGTATATTGGAGTCCGGATAAATAATCCCCCCAGATAAATCCGGAGCAGGCGCAGGCACTGCGGTTCCCCTTATCACTTTCCTGGGTGAAGCGCTGTATTTATCTGTATGAAGGAGAATCCTCTCCACCACCTCATTGTCCACCAGAACCTCTTTATATGCCTCTGCCTTCACCGCCGGATAGGACCCGCTCTGGACCACATCCTGGTATCCCACCGGCTTGGTGGGATCTTCAATTATCTGCTCACCGGCAGGCACCTTACTCAAGGTCTTTCCGTAAAACCGGACGGTCCGGTTAGACGGCCTGGTCTCCTTTCCCCATACAGTATAAGTGACCTCTCCGCCGCCGTCATGGCTGCCCTCAATATAAACTGGAAAATCAAAATTATTTGTGAGTTTCAAGTCTTTGCTGCCGTCATCATTGATGGTCGCATCCAGACCGAAATCCGTATAATAGACCACCAGAGAGTGGTTATACCGCTCCGTGATCTCAACCTCGGCAAGTAAAGCTGCATTATAAAGAATCGTGGCAAGCTGGCAGATACCGCCGCCATATTCCTGAGCATAGGTCCCCCCCTGGTAAGCAACCTGCTTTGTATATCCGTTGGATGCAGAAAAAGGCGCCAGGGCATCATGCATGGACCAAGTCTCCCCGGGCATAATCAGGGTTCCGTCTGTCAGCTCTACTCCCCTGTTCAGGTTCTGCAGTTTTCCCCCTCCCCTGTCACTGGTAGAGGCAGTAAAGCTTCCAAGGGAATCTTGAATCTGGGAAAGAAATTCTGTGGACCGCTCCGGCTGGACAAGCTCCGCCGCCGCCTCCAGCGAAAGGTCCCCTTTATCCCAGTCCTGAAATGCCTCCAGGACAAGCGACACTGTGGCCGGCACATCCACTTTCACTCCGGTCCTGCTTTCACTGACAGAAAACTGTCCTCCCTCCCGGGTAATCTCTGCGTCAACCGGATCTGCCCCCAGTCCTGATGTTTTCTCTTCTACAAAGCGTTTTACTTTCTCTTCATCGACAGCCGCGCCGATCTCAAAAACCTGATGGCTGGCCTGAAGATCCTTCTCCGCTTTATAGCGGGTGATCAGATTTCCGTCTTTTCCCAGGGCCATAGCCTCCGAAACAACATCGGAAATCTCGTCTGTATGTAGTCCCAGCTCCGACACAGAAGTCTGGATCGGCTCAATCCCGTCTGCCCCCTCCAGTGTCAGCGTCAAGGTCTTCTTTCCAATTTCATCTATGTGGGCCAAAACAGCCTCCGAAGCCTCCTTGGCCGTCATTCCTCCCACCTCTACTGTATCAATATACACACCGTCCGCGATCACTGCATCCGCCTCATAGACAGATTCTCCTAAAGCCTCCTCTGATTCCCCTGCTGCATATACCCCTTTTGGCACAGCAAAAGCAGCGAGAAAAACAACCCCCAGCAACCGGCATACCCATTTTCTTTCCATAAATGCATTCCCCCTACAGCACTGCACCAAGCACCATGGGCACCACCATGGCCAGTGCCAGAACAATCGCAATCACACCTACAACAATTCTTTTTGTTTTCTGGTTTTTCACATTCATCATCCTTGTTTCCTCCCAAACGCATTTTTTCTCACAGCCGCACACAGTCTGCATTTCCTGTCAGCGGATCCCTGTTTTTATAGTCAAACATCCAGTATTCTTTTCCTCCGGTAAAGAAGGAATCAAATACCTCCACGTGAAATTCCTTAAGAAGCTGTTTTATCGGTATTTCCGGAAAACGCGCCGCCAGCTTCGCCCGGACCTCTTCCTTATAAATCTCCTGGGGGGCTGCAAATTCCGGCCGTTTCTTTGCATTCTCCCGCAGGTAATAGTCAAAGGTCAGCGGTTTTTTGAACACCTCCGCTGCAGCCGGCATCTGTTCTTTTACATAATCCAGGAGGAATTCATAAAGAGCCTCTCTGGCATGCTTTCGTCTTGCCATCCCCCGCACAGCCCAGAATCGCCCAAGGCTTTCATACATCAGGAAGGGCCTTCCAAAAAAGGGAAGCAGAAATTTCATCGAATAGAGGAACTGACGGCTGTTGTAATAGATCTCCACCATTTCCTCCACCTGTTTTAAATGGATTAGGTCCTCATGGGAAAGCCACGGGGTCTCAAGGACCTCAAAAGGCGCCTCCGCCTGATATAAAATATGATAGCGTTCCGCCTCCTCATGCATATTTGTTCCCTTTAGTACCTTCAAAAATCCAAGCTGCAGTTCGTCCGGCCCCATAGAATAGACTTCGTCAAAGGAATATCCGAAACTCTCGTAGTCCTCATGGGGAAGACCGGCAATCAAATCCAGATGCCGGTGAATGTTCCTTCTCTGTCCAATCTGCCCTGTCACCTGCCGAAGTTTTTTAAGGTCCGTCATCCGGCAGATAGCCTTCAGGGTTTTGGGATTAGCCGACTGCACACCGATCTCAAGCTGAATCAGACCTGGGCGCAGTGCCTCAAGAAGCGCAAGGCTTTCCTCGTCCAAAAGCTCTGCGCTGATCTCAAAATGAAAATTGGTCACGCCGTTGTCATGATCCCGCAGGAACCTCCAAATAGCCACAGCTCTGTCTTTTTTACAGTTAAAGGTTCTGTCCACAAATTTCACCTGAGGAACCTTCCGGTCCAGAAAAAATTTCAGTTCCTCATAAACTTTGGAAAGGGAACGAAACCGCAGCCGCTTATCTATAGAAGAAAGACAATAGCTGCAGGAAAAAGGACAGCCCCGGCTGGTCTCATAATAGAGGATTCTATTTTGAAAATCCTTTTCATTCCATACCGTCTCATAAGCAAATGGAATCTCATCTAGACGGACAGGCTCTTCCGGCGGTGTGACAATCACTCTTTTGGCGCCATCCCGGTATGCAGAGCCCCCCGGCAGAACCCCAGGGCCCGTATAGCTCTCATAAAAATGGAGCAGCCCTGGAAAGCTGTGTTCTCCTTCGCCATAGAGAATCCCGTCAGCCTCCGGAACTTCCCCCATCTGCGCTTCAAGATCAAAGGACACCTCCGGGCCCCCCAGCCAAATGGGTACCTGGGGCCGCAGCCGCTTCAAATTCCGCACCAATGTTTTCACATACTCAATATTCCAAATATAGCAGGAAAAGCAGAGAAGATCTGCCTTCCTCATATAGATATCATCCAGAATCTCCGCCGCCCGGTGGTTAATGGTATACTCTGCAAGCTCCACCTGGACTTCACCGGTCAGTCTTCCTTCCCTGATTGCAGCCTCGGCACTGGCTTTCAGGCTATACAGGGCCAGATTCGAATGAATATATTTTGCATTAATTGCGACCAGCAGACATTTCATCTGCGTCATCCGCCTCTTTTCTAGTCTATTTTGCTCTATTTCTTATTATAATAAGCCCTTTTTTATTCGTCAACTCTTTCGCTGCATCCATCTGTTTCCTGCCTGGCTCTTCAACCAATCCCGATGCACTCCAGGCATATCCTCACCGCTTTCTGCCAAACCTCCAAATACTCCTGTTTTATGAGGCCGATCCCAATAAATAACAGAGAAAATGCCAGTATCGCGAAGGGGAGCCACTTTCGTTTCCCTCTATTCTTCTCCATGTTTGATCTCCGTCTTTCCTTCGGATTTCAAGGCCTCGTTAATCGCCGCCGTGAAAGCTTCCTCCAGGTTCTTCTGCCCGCCGATGATCGCATCACCGACAAGCTTCCCCTCTGAATCCACAACAATCGTGGTGGGTGTGTACATAATACTGCCGATGATTTCGGCCAGGCCGCCGTCTCCACTCACTAAAGTCACCCCCTCAAAACCTGCCTCTTTCAGAATCTCTTCCGCTGAGTCCGCCTCTGTCCCTGCGTCCAGGCAGACTGTCACAATCTGTACATTGTCCGGCAGCTCTTTTTCCAGCTTCGCGATATCCGGCAGTTCTTCAATACAGGGCCCGCAGTATGTCGCCCAGAAATTAATAAGCGTTGCATCTTTTTTTGCAATGTCTTCTTCCGTAAACGTTTGACCGTCCAGGGCTTTCGCCTCAAAAGTTCCAATCTCCAGTCCAGTTTCCTCGCTGGTTTCTGTACTGATTTCTGTGCTCCCCTGTGTCGTTCTCTCCTCTGTGCTTTCAGCCGGTGCCTTTTCTTTGCCGCAGCCAGCCGTGAATATTGTGCAGGCAAACACTACGCCGACAAACAGTAGCTTGGATCTTCTGCTTTTTACAAATCTTTTTTTCTTCATAATTCTTCCCATCCTTTCTACATCACAGCCACATAAGGCCAATTTCTCATTTTTTATAGGAAACGGCATCCATCTTTTCCTTTGACTTCATCATACCCACAGAGTGCTACGCATTTTATTATAGCAGAATAAAATAATTTTTCGACAAAAAAATTCCCTGTGTGGAGAAATTTTCCACCACACAGGGGAACAGAAAGTTTGTGGGGCAGGATTTTTACTTATCCTTCCATCTTACTTTATCCTTCGATGGCAATATATCCCTTTTTCGCCTCAATCTGTGGGTCTTTCTTGGCCACGGAAAACTTCAGGATCCCATCCTCAAATTTCGCCCGGATATCCTCCTCCTTCACCGCATCTCCCACAAAAAACCGTCTGGAACAGCTTCCGCAGTAACGTTCTCTGCGGATATAAGTTCCGTTCTCATCCTTCTCGTCCTTGCTCTCATTCCTCGCCGCGCTGACAGTCAGGTATCCATTCTCCAGAGCGGCATTTATCTCCTCCTTCTTGAAACCCGGCAGATCAATGGCCACCTCGTAGGTACCATCCGTCTCCTTCACGTCCGTCTTCATCAGATTCTTCTCACTCTTACCATACAGAGGACTCCTTCTTCCCCAGAAATCCTTGTCCCAGGAAAAATCCATCATCTCGTCAAACAGGTTCTCTCCAAAAATACTGGGTAACAACATAAATCATTCCTCCATTCGTTTTGCTTTTATTATGAGCGTTTCTCACATTTTTAAACTCCGGGAACGTGTTTCTTTTGTTCTCTTTGTTATAGATGTAATATAACACTCATCATCAGCAAAGTCAAGAGGCGGGCACTGATTTTATTGTGAAAAATCTGTGAACTTTATCCTTCGATGGACGGTCTCGCCGTGCTCCCCGGCGCAGGCCCTCCTTTGGGCACCAGCTGCACCTTTATGCCCTCCAGTCGTTTGGCAAGCCCGGAGGTTCCAGCCATCTCTCCGTTTTTTGCCCAATCCAGCCAGCCATAGGTCTGGGCATGGACCTGATAATAGATGTCGTACTGTTTTTGAGCCTCACCGGTCAGGCGGATCCGGATTCCTTCCAGACGTTTGGCCTGGCCCTGGGTCCCGCTCATGGCTCCGTTCCCCACCCAGTTCTGCCAGCCGTAAGTCTGCACATGGGTCTGATACTCGATCCCGCCGGGAATGTTCCAGCGAAGCCGCATCTCAATCCCTTCCAAACGCTTGGACTGGCCCTGGGTCCCGCTCATCCTCCCATCCCAAAACCAATTCTGCCAGCCATAAGTCTGCACATGGGTTCTATAATTGACATTTCCCGGATAAGCACTCACAAAGGGCCTTCCCGTGGGTACTCCCGGATCTGCCCCTTTGGGGACAATCACAATATTGATTCCCTCCAGACGCTTGGCAAGCCCCTCTGTTCCTGCCTCCGCCCCGTTCTTCGCCCAATCCAGCCAGCCGTAGCTCTGGGCATGGACCCGGTAATATACGTCATAGCGGTCTTTATCTGCCCCGATCAGTTCAATACAGATGGCCTCAAGACGTTTGGACTGCCGCTCTGTTCCGCTTAAGTCTCCATCCGCAGCCCAGCCCTGCCAGCCGTAGCTCTGTACATGGGTCCTATAACGGATGCCCAGATTTCCGTTCCCGGACACCTGAATCTCAATGGCTTCCAGACGTTTGGCCTGACCTGAGGTGCCGGCCATCCGCCCATTTTTCACCGGCTCCTGCCACCCATGGCTCTGTACATGAGTCTGATAGGAAACGGTGATGCCTTCTGCCAGATTTTTCACTTCCGGATTATTGACCTTGTCGTCCTGGGGCGCCGAACTGTCGGAGCCGGCCTTTTTCCTGTACCAGTCCCGAATAAAATTTCCGGCGGTAGTCAGCTCATCCGCACTCCAGCCGCTGGTTTTTCCGCTGCTGTTTTTGATCAGAGAGGAGCTGCGCCAGTCATTGCTTAAACTCCAGGCACAGTAGCTCACCTGATACTGGTCACAGCGGTTCAGCCACTCTGTGGCCTTCCCCGTATCCACAGAGCCGTTGCCGTCTGCCTCTGAAAGTCCGAATTCTGACACAAACACCGGCAGTCCCCGGTTAATGGCTGTGCCGATCTTCTCAGTCAGCCATTGATTGTGTGCCGGCTCCGAGGCGTAAAAGTGAAATGCGTACATCAGGTTGTTGTACCCGGCGATCGGGTCATCTGCCGGCTCATACAAATGGCCCTGGCTTCCAAGCTGAGACCAGGTGGGTGTTCCCACGATGATGACTGCATCTGCATCCTGGGCCCGGATTGCCCCGATCACCTCCACCGCATAGCTCTTGATATCCTGCCAGCTGCAGTTATTGGGCTCATTGCAGATCTCATAAATCACATTGTCATAATCTTTATACCGGCCTGCCATCTCTGAAAAAAAGCTGACTGCCTGGCTTTTATAGGTCTGTGGATTTCCGTCGCTTAAAATGTGCCAGTCAATGATTGTGTACATTCCAAGCTCTGTGGCATACTGAACACCTTTGGTCACCTGTTCCTTCATAAACGCCTCATTGCCGTTGCAGTAACCTCCCTCGTTTGTGTACATGGCAAGGCGGATGCAGTTGGCTCCCCAGTCGTCCCGCAGGGTCGCAAAAGCTTCCTTATTATTGTACTGGGAGAACCACTGGAGCCCATGGGTACTGATGCCCCGGATCTGAAAAGGCTTTCCGTACTGGTCCACCAGACTGGTCCCGCTCACCGACAACTGTCCATGGGCAGAAACCGGGGTCGTCCCAGCCGCAAAAGCCTCCATGTCTCCTCCCGCTGCCAGTCTGAATCCTGCTGCCCCGAACCACAGCGCAGCCATGAGCAGCCAAACCAGAATTCTCCGACTTTTGTTCCTCTTTTCCATCAACTTTACCCCCTCTTTGAATTTTCTTTTAATTATATCACACCAGACGAGAAGACCGCCCGCCTCCGAAAGCCACGGTTATCCTTTCAGGTAATTCACCGACAAAATTGCAGCCCCCAGTACTGTAAGGACCACTCCGGTCGCCCGGTTTAAGGTAATGGCGCTGGCTTTATTTGCAAATTTGGCTGCAACTCTGGCCCAGAGCAGGGTGGAAGCCACGCAGAAGGTTAAACACCACAGGTCCGGCATACCGCCGATGACAAAATGGCTGGCCGCACCCGTAAAAGCTGTGAAGGCCATGATAAACACACTGGTCCCCACTGCTGTCTTTAATTCATATCCCAGGACACTGGTCAAAATAAGCAACATCATCATTCCGCCGCCAGCACCGATAAAACCGCAGATAAAACCCACAACCATACCGCTGACCACAGACTGGATAATCCGTTTTCGACCATCCACCGCATTCATGGACTCCTTGGTTGTCATGACCGGCTTCACGATGAACTTAATCCCCAGGAGCAGTGTCATAAACACTGAAAAACTCCCCATCGTCGTATTTGGCACCAGACTTGCAATGAAACTTCCCACCAAAGTAAACAAAAGCACTGCCGCCATCATGACCAGCCCGTTCCTCACGTCAAGATTTTTATTTTTTCCATAAGTATAGGCACTGACTGCACTGGCCAGAACGTCGCTTGCCAGAGCGATTCCCACTGCCTCGTAGGCCGGAAGCCCCAGAAAAGTGATCAGCATGGGACTGATGACGGCCGCCGCGCTCATGCCTGCGAAGCCAGTACCAAGCCCCGCCCCGATTCCTGCAATAAAACAGATTAAAAATTGAAACACCTTTACATTTCCTCCTTCATGTAAGAATTCAGATTGTCAAGGAGCCTGGCATTGTACTGCTTCATGGACTCCTTTTCCTCTTCAGAAAACCCGTTCAGCATAATCTTTAAAAATTTCTCCTGGGCCGCTCTCCCGTCCTCGACAATATCCGCCGCCGCTTCGCAGATCTTAAGGTGGGCCGTTTTCCTGTTTTTATCTGCATACTCCTTTCTGATCCATCCCTGTTTCTCCAGAAGCTTTATGGAAGATGATACCTGGGACTTGGATAGATACCGGATCTCCACAATATCTGTCGCTGTGTCAAAACAGGGATTATTCGCCAGGAAAAGCAAGATATCCAGCTCCATTCTCGTGATCCCATGTTTCACACAGATTTCCCCTACACATCTGGAATAAAGGGTCTTGACCGCATTTTGATGTTCCCATGGATTGGTTGGAATCATGCCCCTCCCCCCCCTTTTGTTCTTTTTAGAACTATTTTACATCAAAAAAATTCCCTGTCAAGGGAATTTTTTAACAGTCTCCGACACCCGTCACATCCGAAGCCGAAAGGTTTTCGGCGCAAACCGGTACACCAGAATGCTTGCCAAGGTACAATAAAGTACACAGAACACTATCGACAGGACCCCAAAGACGAAAATCGGCAGCTTCACCTGGATCATGGTCCAGCTCAACAGATACGTGACTATGGAGATTACTTTGTAGGTGCCGCTTTTGATCTCTGTCCCCGCATTATAAGGCTGGAGCAGATAATAAAGGGTCAGATAATGGACAGAAAAGAAAATACTCATACCAACCACTGACACAAAGAGCATCCCGTAATCAAGCGGCGTATCTGTCCCGCCGGAAGCAAAAAGCAGCACGGCGAGCCCCACCCCCATGACTGTCCCCGGCAGAAGGTTGACCTTGATGATCTCCCGCAGGCGGATCTGGAACAGCTTCAGAATAAATTCGGGCTGTTTATAAAAGGAATAGGTCAGCAGGCTATGGTCGCAGTTGATAAACAGGGCTGTCGTAAAACCGGCGCCCCGGTTGAGAAAATACATGATAAACACAAAATAAGGCAGCGACGTCACCAAAAGCTTGTTGACTCGCACCTGAAACTCCGGCACAAAGCGGAATAAAAGCAAGCTGCCCGCCACAAGGGCAAGCTCCACAAACGCAATCCGCTTTGCCGACTTCCAGAGAATCTTCCGATGCCGCCTGATAAACAGCTCGTTTAAATATTCAAACCCTTTCCGGCTGCTGGTAATGGAGCTGTCTGCGCTGATATTTTTAAGACTCTGCTCCCGCTGGACCTTTGCCGTGGCTTCACTGCCCATCTGCACAGAAACCGGCCTATCTACAAGCAGCTCTTTATACATAATCCGATAATCCTGAAAGGTCAGAATCTTCGGAATGCACACTGCTCCAAGAACCGCGCCGAGACACATCACAGCCACTGACGCCGCCTCCGGAACCAAAACCTTGGCCGCCGGAAGCCCGTATGCAGCCGCCAGACAGACCGCAACAATCCCCCAGGCATATTTACTCAGGTTATTCTCATTTTTTGCGTTTTTTTTCTTCTCATAATCCCGCAGTGTATAGGCCGCCATCAAAATCTTCATCCCAGCCACAAAGAAAGGGATCAGCAGGCATTGCCAAAACGCAAGACCGCTCCGGAATCCGAACACAAAACTGCACAGCAAGAACCCGGCCAGCACTTTGATGATTGCATAGAAATAATTGATCAATGTATATTCCCTGGCATCCATCCCCAAAAGAATCATCGCATAATATTTATCCTTCGTGGGGTTGAACATGAAAGTATTCAACACCATCCCCGCCACAGAAAGAAACACAAGCAGATGGAGAAAAAGCGGCGTCTCCAGCCCAGAAGGCAGGCGATACAGGCCCACCGCCCCTCCGATCATCACAATAAAATAGAGAAATTTCCCCAGAAACGCAGAGACAATCTCCCAGAGCACGGAAACCACATTGGCAAAAATCTTAAAGCCCCGGACCTGGTAAACAGCCACCGGGATCACCTGTTTCAAAAGCGGTATCTGTCTGATGGAATAAAGAATACCGTTGACCCGATATGTATTTCTTAGCCCAAAGGACAGCCGCAGAGTCTTAAGCATAGTCTTCCTCCCGGAGAGCCCCAATGATCCTCTCCTTAAATTCTCCGATATTCAGGTCTGACTTATCCACTCGCTCCAGCTCTCCATGGTTGAGCAGCACAATCTCATCGCACAGATCCAGAGCAAGATCCATGATATGAGTCGAAAAGATCGTGATCCGGCCTGCCTTTAAGGACCGCAAAATCTGTTTCATCTCCTCAGCCACCACCACATCCAGAGAGGTCAGGGGCTCGTCCAGAAGAAGCAGGTTCGGTTTCGCAATAATATTGATCAGCATCTGCATCTTGTTCTTCATACCGTGGGAGTAATCCTTGAGAAGCCGGTCTCTGTCCTCTGCGGCAATGCTCATATAGTCAAAATACTCGTCCAGAGGCTTTGGATCCCGGATCATATTCTCATGGATGTCCATAAAAAACTTCAGAAATTCCCGCCCTGTCAAAAACTCCGGTACAGTGGGCGTAGAAAGGACATAACCGATATCCTCCGGAGAAGCATTCCGGTTCCCCGTCTCCGCCTCAAAATAAAAGCTTCCTCCATCCGTCCTCAGATCCCCGTTCAGACAGTTGAAAAGCGTCGTCTTCCCGGCCCCGTTCCTGCCTAACAGCCCATAGATCTTTCCCTCGTCAAAAGCAAAATCAATATCTTTAAGAACCTGTTTCCCGTCATAGCTTTTCGAGAGATGTTTGATCACAAACTTCATACATTCATCCTCCTCACATCCCCCTATTATACCTCATCCCCCGCCTTGGTTCAATTCCTTTTCCCCGCAGAAATAATGATATATGGTATCATAAAATATCAATATACTCCCCGTTCAGCGCCTTGTTCATGCTCCGCACCGCGCAGAACTTCCCGCACATGGAACAGCTGTCCTCATACTCCGGTTTCCGCTCTTCCCTGACTTTCTTCGCTGTTTCCGGGTCAAGGGAACATTCCCACTGTTTTTCCCAGTCAAAGGTCCTTCTGGCGTCTGCCATGGCGTCGTCCAGCTCCCTGGCATGGGGAACCTTCTTGGCAATATCCGCCGCGTGGGCCGCGATCTTTGCCGCGACAATCCCCTGTTTCACATCATCTATATTTGGCAGCGCCAGATGCTCCGCAGGTGTCACATAACAGAGAAAAGCCGCTCCTGCAGAGGCGGCAATGGCTCCTCCGATGGCAGAAGTAATGTGGTCATAGCCAGGGGCAATGTCTGTCACAATAGGGCCCAGCACGTAAAAAGGGGCACCCATACAGATCGTCTGCTGCAGCTTCATATTGGCTTCGATCTGATCAAGAGGCATGTGCCCCGGCCCCTCCACCATGACTTGGACATCCTTTTCCCAGGCCCGTTTTGTCAGCTCGCCAAGCCTCACCAGCTCCTCGATCTGGCAGACATCACTTCCGTCGGCCAGACATCCGGGGCGGCAGGCATCCCCCAGAGAAATCGTCACATCATACTCCCGGCAGATGTCCAGAATCTCGTCAAAATATTCATAAAAAGGATTTTCTTCTCCTGTCATACTCATCCAGGCAAACACCAGGGAACCGCCGCGGGACACAATATTCATCTTCCGCCTGTGCTTCCTGATCTGCTCAATGGTCTTCCTCGTGATGCCGCAGTGGAGTGTGACAAAATCCACGCCGTTTTTGGCATGGAGACGGACCACATCTATAAAATCCTCTGCCGTCAGCGTCGCCAGATCCCTCCGGTAATGGATCACACTGTCATAGACCGGGACAGTGCCGATCATGGCCGGGCACTCTGACGTCAGTTTTTTCCGGAAAGGCTCCGTGTCCCCGTGAGAAGAAAGATCCATGATGGCCTCTGCTCCCATATCCACCGCCGCCATGACTTTCTGAAGTTCCACGTCATAATCCTTACAATCCCTGGAGACTCCCAGATTCACGTTGATCTTCGTCCGCAGCATGGAGCCGACGCCGTTGGGGTCAATGCATTTGTGCAGTCTATTGGCACAGATCACCACCTGCCCTTTTGCTGTAAGCTCCCGGATTTCCTCCTCCGACCGATACTCCTTTTTTGCAACTATTTTCATCTCCGGGGTAATGATCCCGCGCCTCGCGGCGTCCATCTGTGTTGTATACTCTCTCATAATCCTCTGTCCCTTTCCGATCAATTACAAGAATCATCCGTTTTTTCTGTATTTATCATAAATCCATGGTCCAGGGGACCGCTCCCTTTTCCAATGTTCAGCATGGCCCCGATGGCCCCGGAAACATATTCCCTGGCACAAGCCACAGCTTCCTCCAGCAAAAGTCCCTTCGCCAGATTTGCCGCAATGGCGCTGGACAGGGTACAGCCCGTACCGTGAGTATTGGGATTATCAATCCGCACCCCATAAAACCAGCGGCACATACCATTTCTGTACAATACATCATCCGCCCCCCCTGTGCCATGTCCCCCTTTTAGCAGCACCGCACACCCATAAGTCTCTCCAATTTTCTCTGCCGCCGCCACCATGTCCTCCCGGTTCCTGATCGCCATACCCGACAGTACCTCTCCCTCTGGAATATTGGGAGTGACTAGCTTTGCCATGGGCAGAAGTTCCTTCATAAGCGCCTCTACCGCCTCCGTTTTCATCAGGACTGAACCGCTGCTGGCCGCCATGACCGGATCTATCACGATCTTTCTTGCACCGTAATGCCGCAGCCGCTGGGCCACCCGCTTTGCAAGGGGAGCCGAAGGTACCATGCCGATCTTCACGGCATCCGGAAAAATATCTTCAAACACTGCATCCAGCTGCTGCCTGAGAAACTCTGTCGACACCTCCAGGACTGCCCGGACCCCAGTGGTATTCTGCGCCGTCAGGGCCGTGATTGCACTCATGGCGTAAACCCCGTTCATAAGCATGGTCTTTATATCCGCCTGGATCCCCGCACCCCCAGAAGAATCCGAGCCTGCGATTGACAAGGCTGTTTTCATACTCCCACCACCGCCTTCACCTTTTCCTTTAACCTGGCTGTCTCCCTCCGAATATCCTTTACGCCGAAAATGGCCGAAACCGCGGCAATCCCGTCCATGCCTCCTCCGGAAAGCTCCGTCACATTCTCCCACGAGATTCCTCCGATGGCGACGACAGGGATCGAGACAGAAGAACAAATCTGTTTCAAGTCCTCCGCTGTGATGCGAATGGCATTTTTCTTGGTGGGCGAGGGGAATACTGCCCCCACCCCCAGATAGTCCGCCCCCGCAGCCTCCGCAGCCTGCGCCTGTGTGACGGTTTTTGCCGTGGCGCCAATAATGAAATCTCTGCCGCACCGTTTTCGAATCTCTGCCACCGGCGTATCTTCCATTCCCACATGGACTCCATCCGCACCGCTTTTTACAGCCACCTCCACATTGTCATTGACAAGGAACGGCGCGCCATACCGCCGACAGAGCTCCCCCACCTCACTCGCCTCCCGGACAAAGGCTTCCTCCGAAAGCTCTTTTTCCCTGAGCTGTATCATGGTCACGCCTCCCATAAGCGCCTCCTCGATCTGCTCATACAAGGTCCGCCCCCCAGTAAATCTCCGGTCTGTCACCCCATAAAGCAGAAGCCTTTCCTTATTAAATGTCATCTTCTCTCTCCTTAAATGCCGAAAAATAACCTGGCACATCCTCACAGGTCATCCCCCCGCTCATGACACAGGCCCCGGCTGCTCCTGCCTGCCGCACAAAAGCCATCCGTTTTGGACAAATCCCGCCGATGGCATAGACCGGAATTGAGAGACACCCGCAAATCTCCCTGAGAAAAGCAAGGCCCCGGCCAGGAAGCCCCTTTTTGCACTCCGTCTCAAACACATGGCCTGCAGTCACATAGGTACAGCCAAGCCTCTCCGCCTCCTGCGCCTCCGCAACAGAGTGGCAGGAGGCCCCCAGTACCAAAAACGCCTCTTTCTCTGACTCCGAAAGAGCCCGCAGGGCCGGAAGGGGAAGGTGGATGGCCCGGCACCCAATCTCTGCCGCCGCGGCCGGAAAACCGTGGAGAATGCAGGCGGTCCCATATCTTTCACAAATTTCAAACACCTGGCCCGCAAGCGCTCTATAGGTTCCTTCTGAGAGATCCTTTTCCCTGAGGATAATCCCCAGCGGCCGGGCCGCGGCGACCCGTTCCACCCGGACAAGAAAATCTTCCTTACAGAGCGCACGGCTGGTCACACATAAAATATCAGACATACAGATAATCATTCAGGACAGGCTGCAGCCCTTCCCCGGACATATCCTGGTACATTTCATCCAGGCTTCTGCCATCGTCGATCTCAAACTGCTCATCTCCTCTGGCCCCGTCCGACTCCCTTCCGCTGTATTTTCTCTCATGGTCGCCAATTCCGGTGGAAACCCCCGCAGACACCTTGGTAGCCGCAATCTTCACAATGCCGTTCCGAAAAGCCGCGCTTTCCCTGGAGGATACCGTAATTCCCACAAAGGGCAGGAAAATCCGATAGGCACAGAGAATCTGGCAGAGCTGCTTCTCGTGGACATCCTGGGGATGAATCCTGTCATTATTGATGATGGGCCTGAGCCTGGGACATGACAGGGACATTTCCGCGTGGGGGTACTTCCGCTGAAGATAATACACGTGCAGACCGCTGGCCAGGGCATCTTTTCTGAAATCAGAAAGCCCCAGAAGCGCCGAAAACGCCACGCCTCGCATTCCTCCCATGAGAGCCCGCTCCTGGGCATCAAACCGGTAGGGCCATACCCGTTTATGTCCCAGAAGGTGCAGCGTTTCATACTTGTCCGCATCATAAGTCTCCTGAAAAACCGTCACATAATCCGCGCCGCACTCATGGAGGAACCTGTATTCCTCTGTATTGACCGGATAGATTTCCAGTCCCACCATGCGGAAATAGTTTCTGGCCAGCTTACAGGCTTCCCCAATGTAAGACACATCGCTCATGGAACGGCTCTCCCCGGTCAGGATCAGAATCTCTTCCATGCCGCTGTCAGCGATGACTTTCATCTCATGCTCAATCTGCTCCATGGTAAGCTTCATGCGGCTGATATGGTTATAGCAGTTGAAACCGCAATACACACAGTAATTTTCACAATAATTGGCGATATAGAGCGGTGTAAACAGATAGACCGTATTGCCAAAATGCTTTCCCGTCTCAAGCCTCGCCCGCCCGGCCATCTCCTCCAGAAAAGGCTCCGCCGCCGGAGAAAGCAATGCCTTGAAATCCTCAATGGAACAATTCTCATGCTCCAGAGCCGCCCTCACCTCCTTTGCCGTATATCTGGAATGGTCAAAGTTTTTCACCTGTCCCATCACCCAGGAGCAGACATCCGACTGAATCTGCTCCATCCCGGGCAGATATTCCATATGACTCTTTCGGGACGAGGGATCTGTCTCCAACCTGTGTTTCTTCTCCAGGGCCGAGGCCTGTAAATGCTCAGAATCTACAAAAAACTGATTTTCCATGTGTGCGCCCCCTTAATCCCGAAGGAATCCCGTCAGAGGGTCAGAGGCAGAGGCCCCGCGGGCCAGGACCCTTCCAAGGCCCGCCAGATAAGCCTTTCTTCCCGCCTCAATAGCCTGTCGGAATGCAGCCGCCATCAGGGGAATATCCCCCGCTGTGGCAAGAGCCGTGTTTGCCATAATGGCAGCCGCCCCCATTTCCATGGCTTCGCAGGCCTGGGAAGGCCGGCCGATTCCCGCGTCCACGATGATCGGCAGGTCGATCTCGTCAATTAAGATCTGGATAAACTCCCTGGCGGCAAGCCCTTTATTGGAACCGATGGGCGCCGCAAGGGGCATCACCGCCGCTGCCCCCGCATTCACCAGATCTCTGGCCACATTCAGGTCCGGGTACATGTAGGGCATAACCACAAAGCCTTCTCCCGCCAGAATCTCCGTGGCCCGTATGGTCTCCTGGTTGTCCGGAAGCAGATACTTGGAATCCCGCATGATCTCCACCTTCACAAAGTCCCCGCAGCCAAGCTCCCTGGCCAGTCTGGCAATGCGGACCGCCTCCTCGGCCGTCCTTGCGCCGCTGGTATTGGGGAGCAGCGTCACCCCCTCTGGAATGAAATCCAGAATATTTTCCTGATCCTTCGTGTTGGCCCGGCGGACAGCCACAGTGATGATCTGCGCTCCGGCATCTTTCACCGCCGCCTCGATGAGACGCAGCGAATACTTCCCTGATCCCAAGATAAAACGGGATTCAAATTCATGTCCGCTGATCATGAGTCTGTCATTTTTCATTTGCTTTTCCTTCTTTCTTCATAAATAGTACAGCCCTATATGTCATACTCTCCTGCCAGAATCCTTAAGACTGTCTGTGCCTGATGGGCAGCGCAGGCCATGACTCTTGGCGCCACAAGGCTGATTCCATCCTTCACATCGCTGACCCCGTCACCGCACAGATAAAAACGTTCTGTCACCCGCCTGGTCTCTATCCTGTTGGGACTTCCCATCCCCGCCATGCCCGACGCCGCCACCAGATAGCAATCCGGCATGGCCTCCAACACAAGATTCACAAGCATCGCCTTGCACTCTGCCTCGTCAAAAGCTTCACAGATCACGTCTGCCCCGTCAAGAAGGACAGCGCCATTTTCCTCATCCACATGCACCAAATGAGTTTCCAGCTCCACATAGGGGGCTATTTCCCTCAAATTTTCTGCCAGGGCCTCTGTCTTGTACCTGCCTGCCTGGGACGCCTTATACTGCTGCCGGTGAAGATTGCTCACTTCCACCCGGTCATAGTCCAAAAGAATCAACTTCCCAACCCCCGCCCGTGCAAGAGCTGCCGCGATATTAGACCCCAGTCCCCCAAGGCCGCACACTGCCACCGAAGCTGCCGAAAAGGCTGCTGTCAGCGCCTTCCCCTGTCGTTCCTCAAGCGCCCTTCTCATTTCCTCCCTTGTCGGGATCACTCCCGCCGCCTCTTTTCTCCGGCCAGGCCCATCCTGGCTGTCCTCCATTCTCTCCTTGATCTGTTCAGCCTCCTCCCACAAAGCTCACCACCTCCACACAGTCTCCCTCCGCAAACACCGTTTTCCCATACTGGGCCTTTGGCACAAGCGCACCGTTTCGCTCCACTGCAATCCGTTTCTGGTCATAATCCGCCTCTTCCAGATATTCGGCCACCGTCTTTCCGGCCATATTGAATTCCCTGCCGTTGATTTTCACCATAGTCCGATTCCTCCCTGTCGTTTTTAACGCACTGTGCGCAGGCTTTCTTTTGCGCACAAAAAATGGGAAGTCCCAATCTGGTAACTTCCCATTAAAATACACACTGTGCTCAGGTATCCCTACGTTGGCATTATCCAAATCAGGTTATCGGTCGAAGGTCCTACCTTCCTCTCAGCCTGTAACACAAGCTCCCGTCTGTTCAATTGTCTTGTTTCAGTATAATCCCTTTTCTGGAAAAATGCAAGCAATTTTCCTCCCAGAGTTTCTGTACTTTTGTTTCGCTAGGCTTTTGCGATCACCTCAAGCGCCGTCTCCAGCCCTTTCGCTATCATCTCTTTTGACATGGATGGAAGTCTGGGATTTTCTGCTCCCTGATCGCTGCTGCAAGGTACGTGGATAAAACCGCCTTTTATGGGAGAGGCCTGCTGCCTGAGATAACGGAGCAGCCCATACATAACACGATTGCACACATAGGTCCCGGCCGTATAGCTTACCTGGGCAGGAATCCCGGCCTTTTTCAAAACTGCCTCAATCTTCTCAACCGGGAGCGACGCAAAATATCCATCTGCCGCCACCTCGTCATCGCATATGCGGACCCCTTCATATTTCACCCCCGCGTTGTCCGCCGTCCCAGAGGCCATCCAGTTGATCGCTGCCTTTTCCGGTGTGATAGCAGTCCGCCCCGCCGCCTGCCCGACACAGACCACAGCATTTGGCTCCAGTTCCTCCATAAACCCCTTCAGGCATCCCTCCACCCTGTCATATTCCACCGGAAGACACCACTTTACAATCTCCGTTTCTCCAATCACATCCGGCAGCGCCTCCACCGCTTCCCAGGACGCATTGATCCTGTCCTCTCCAAATGCCTCAAAACCTGTCACTAATATCCGTTTCATGCTTTCCTCCCACTCTGTATTATTCTAAATATATCACACACTTTGATGTTTTTTCCGTATTTTCTACAATTTCCTCCAATTCCTCACCAAAAACACGGCCGAGACTGCCAGCGTAAGCAGTTCCGACAGGGGGACTGCCAGCCACACCCCGGTCTCCCGGAAAAACAGCGGCAGTGTAAGCAGGAAAAAAATAAGAAACACAAACGTTCTCAGGGAAGAGATCACGGCAGAGGCCCGTCCGTTGGACAATGCCGTAAAAAACGCGGAGGCAAAAATATTAATCCCACAGAGCAGAAAGCCAAAGGGAAAAATCCGGAACCCCTCTCGTGCAAGGTCATAAACTGCTGTTCCTTCATCTGAAAAAATGCGGACCAGCGGCGTTCCCAGCGCCATGGACAAAAGAAACACGATGGCTGACACCAGGATCATAAAAGAGAGACTCCTTTGAAACAGGTTTTTCAGCCGCAGACCATCCCCCCGTCCATAATTATAGCTGATGACCGGGGCCACCCCCATGGAAAAGCCGATATACAGAGCCGTCAGCATAAATTGTGTGTAGATCATGATCGTCACAGCCGCGACCCCTTCCTCCCCCAAAAGCCTCATCATAATGACATTGAAGAAAAACGTTGTGACTGCTGCTGCCGCCTGACTCACCATCTCAGAAAAACCATTGGAACAGCTTTCCTTAAGCACACCAATATCCATCTTCGGTTTCCGGAATTTCAGGCTTTCTCTGCGGCCGGATTTTTTCGTAAAAAACCAGAGCCCGGCCAGAGTCGGAATCAGATATCCGATTCCCGTGCCAAGGGCCGACCCCCGGATTCCCATCCGGCAGACAGCCATAAAAATATAGTCCAGCAGAATATTCGCCGCCCCGGCCCCCACGGCCAACGCCATGCCAAATCCAGGATGCCCGGCCGTGACAATCAGATTCTGAAAAAGCACCTGCAAGATACTGGCCGGAGTAAAGAGAAACAGTATAAACAGATATTCTTTACAGTGGGAAAACAGCAGGCTGCTTGCGCCAAGGGCCCAAATAATATTGTCAATGAAGATGATCCCCACAAATAAAATCAATAGGCCCGAGACCATTCCTGTACACACGATCAGAGTAAAATCCTGGGAAGCGCGTCGTTCCTCCCCCGCCCCCATTTTCCGCGCGATCACCGCGCTGCCCCCGGCTGCAAGCATGGTTCCGAAGCCCACAATCAGATTGATCACCGGGCAGACAATATTCAAGGCAGACAGAGCATTTTCATTTACAAGCCGCGATACAAAGATGGTATCCACAATGGTATAAAGGCCCATGAACAACATCATGACCACCGTCGGCAGCGCAAACCGAAGCAGTGAACAGATATCAAAATCCTGTGCCAGAGGATTTTCTTTTCCCCTGTCAGTCATCCCATCTCCCCCTCTCTTCCTTCTCTTTTCAGCACAAAACGCTGGGTGGGATACCCAAATTCTGTCAAAAGCTCTGCCTCGGCAAAACCAAGTCTCTTAAAAGTATCTCGATAGCCTGTATCTGCCTTGTCTCCCTCCCGAAACGTCGTGACGGAAATGTCCGTATCTTTGTCTGCAAACTCATCCAGCGCTTTTCGAAGCAAAGCTTCTGCGATTCCCTGTCTTCTGTATTGGGGGTGTACTCCCAAAAAATCAATCCTCCCCTCATAAAAAGCCAGAATTCCGACGGCAGTGTCCCCATCCTTTAAAATCAGCGCCCGTTTCTGTCTGATATATTCCATAAGCTCTACGAGATAATCTTCTTCATTCAAATAAGGAAAACCATCGACCACAAGACGTACCAGTTCCATCCACTGCCCAATATCCTCCTGTCCTGCAAAAACAATCCTCTGCTGCCAATACTTTGTTTTCTCAAGCCTCGCAGGCTTTTTATTCAGGCGATACCTCAACTGCAAAGGATAAAATTCTTCCTCTTCCCGGTACTGATTCGGCGTCTTTTTATACATTTCCTTAAAAGAAACGCTAAAAGCCTGCCTGCTCTCATATCCGGCAATGAACGCGATCTCCATAATCGTTTTCTCTGAAAACACCAACAATTTTGCCGCCTCTGTCAGCTTCCTGCGCTGTACATAGTCATGGATGGTCAGTCCCACTTCATTTACAAAGATCCGGTGCAAGTGATATTTCGAATAATGCACAGCCCTGGAAACTCTTTCCAAATCCAAAGACTCTGACAAATGGTCTTCTATATAATCAATCACCTGGATCACACTCTCCGCGCTGTTTCCCATTCTGCCCGCCTCCTTTTGTCCTGTATTCTAGCAGAAACAAGACTGCTGCGTTTTATAATTCTTGCGGTTTTTGCATATGATTCCAGTTATACTACAAAAGCGCCGCCCATGCAATGGCCCCCCCTTGTAATAGTTGACATTACAACAAAAAGGAACTAAACTATAGGAAGGAGAGGTGTTTTTCATGCAGATTTCAAGCAGATTTACCCTGGCAGTCCATATCATTGCCTGTATTGATGTATTCGGGGATAACTACAAAGTGACAAGTGATTTTTTGGCAGGCAGTACCAATGTAAATCCTGTCATTGTCCGTAAGCTGTTGGGACAGCTAAAAGCCGCCGGGCTTGTGGAAGTGGCCAGAGGTTCCGGCGGAGCTTCTGTTTCCAGACCTTTAAATGAAATTTCATTCCTCGATATTTATCATGCAGTCGAATGTATTGAACACGGGGCCTTATTTCATTTTCATGAGAATCCAAATGCCGCCTGCCCCGTAGGAAACAATATCCACTTGATTTTGGATGACAGATTGAGACGCATACAAAAGGCCATGGAAACTGAACTGGCTTCTATCACTATGGAGGATGTGAGCCAGGATGCCAGGAAACTGATAGACGGCAATGAAATCCAAAGGAATCAGTCAGGAGGCGCAGGAGATTGAGTAAAAAAGGAAGAAAAAAAGAAGTGATCTTACGATATTTTCAGGGCTCCAAGCGTTACTTCGCCTGTGCGGTGGGGGCCTCTTTTGTGACGACTGGACTGAATGCGGTGACGCCGCAGATTTTCCGGTTCAGCATTGACGAGGTGCTGGGCGGCGGGGGACATGAATTTCTGGCAAAGAATCTCTGGCTGCTGGCGCTTTCCATCGTAGCAGTGGCAGTGTTGTCGGGCGGCTCTACTTTCGTGACCCGCACCTGCACGGCAAAGGCCGGAGAAAACTTTGCAAAAAACATGAGGGATGCCTTATTTGTCCATGTGCAGCGGCTTCCCATGAGCTGGCATGACCAAAATCAGACTGGCGACATCATTCAGCGATGCACTTCTGACGTGGAGGTAATCCGGAATTTTGTTGTAACACAGCTTTTGGAAGTGTTCCGTACTGTGTTCCTGGTGGGAATCTCTTTTGGGATCATGGTGTCCATGAACCTAAAGCTGGCCCTTGTAGTGTTGCTTTTTGTACCGGTGGTGGCCATTTATTCTGCGGTGTTTTACCGGCTCATCGCAAAACGATTTACAAAGGCAGACGAGGCGGAAGGGGAATTGTCCACCGTGGTGCAGGAAAACGCCACCGGCGTCCGGGTGGTCCGCGCCTTTGGTCGGGAACAGTTTGAGATGGACCGGTTCCAGGAGAAAAATGAGATTTTTGCCCAGATGTGGATCCGGCTTGGCACCTTGTCCGGCCTTTACTGGGGTGTGGGGGATCTGATCACCGGGCTTCAGGTGGTGGCCGTGATCGTGCTTGGCGCAGTGGAGGCGGTCCACGGCAATATGTCTGTGGGCGAATTCGTGGCCTTCGCTTCTTATAATACGGTGTTGGTCTGGCCGGTCCGGGGCCTGGGCAGAATCCTCTCAGACATGAGCAAGGCGGGGGTCTCTTTTGAGCGGGTGGACTATATCATCCACGGGCAGGAAGAGGCTTACAAGGAGACAGAATCCTTTGATGAGAATGCCGGGAAACAGGCCTTTCCCAAATCCATGGACATCGTCTTTTCCCATGTTTCTTTTGCCTATGAGCAGGGGAAGCATGTTTTGCATGACGTTTCTTTCTCCATTCCTCAGGGGAAGACCTTCGGTATTCTGGGCGGGACTGGAAGCGGGAAAAGCACCGTCGTTCAGCTTTTGACCAGGCTTTATGAACTTGAAGAAGGGACGATCACCGTCGGAGGGGTGGATATCCGGAAACTTCCTCTTACCTGGCTCCGCCGCCAGGTGGGCATGGTCCTTCAGGAGCCTTTTCTCTATTCCAGGACCATCCGGGAAAACATTGCCGCCCCGGTGCCAGGCGCTTCCCTAGAGGACATCCGGGAGGCGGCGAAGACCGCCTGTGTGGATGACGCCATCATGGGCTTTACTGACGGCTATGAGACTTTGGTGGGTGAGAGAGGCGTGACCCTATCGGGCGGTCAGAGGCAGCGGGTGGCCATTGCAAGAATGCTCTTACAGAAAGCCCCAGTCATGGTCTTCGATGATTCTCTGTCTGCGGTGGACTCCCAGACGGATTACCAAATCCGTAAGGCCTTAAAGGAGCGGGTGAACGGTGCGACGGTGATCCTCATCTCCCACCGGATTACAACGTTGATGAGCGCAGATCAGATCATGGTGTTAAATGGAGGCCAAGTAGAGCAGATGGGAACCCACAGTGAACTGATCGAAAGAGAAGGAATCTACCGGCAGATCTATGAGATTCAGATGAGCGGCGACGACAGAAAGCAGGTAAAACAATGACCGTGCAGAAGGGAGGACAACATGGCTGCATATGAAGAGCAGGAATACAACAAGCCCTTCAGTTTTCGGGTCTGGGGGAAAATGGTTCCTTTTTTCAGGCCCTATAAAAATTATTTTCTCATAACCATGGGTTTAAATATTTTTCTGGCGGGAGTGGACATTCTGGTGCCCTTGTTTCAGAGCTATGCCATCGACCATTTTATCGTGACAGATACTCTGGACGGACTTACGCCCTTTGCCCTCGTCTATGTGTCCATGATCATACTGCAGACCATATGTGTATACATTTCGGTCCACGCAGCAACTACCATTGAGATGAATCTGGGACGGGATCTGAAATGGGCCCAGTTTGAACATCTGCAGACCCTTTCCTTTTCCTATTATAATACAACTCCGGTAGGCTATATTCACGCCAGGGTCATGAGCGACACCCTGCGGATTGCTTCCATGGTCGCCTGGGGCCTGGTGGATATGTTCTGGGCCCTCGTTTACGTGGTCGCCGTGTTCGGGGTCATGTTGTTCCTCAATGCAGGGCTGGCGCTTATCATTATGCTGGTGGTTCCGGCCATCGCCTGTCTGACGGTCTATTTCCAGAACCGGATTCTCCGCTGGAACCGGAAAGTACGCCGGATCAATTCCCAGATCACCAGCGCCTACAACGAAGGCATCACGGGGGTGAAAACTTCCAAGAGCATGGTCATTGAAAAGGACAATGACCGGGAATTTTTTACAAAAACCTCTGACATGCACCAGGCGGCCAGCCGCAGCGCAAAGCTGAATGCCGTCTACATCCCGACCATTCTCTTTTTCAGTTCTGTGGCCTCTGCCCTTGTGCTGGCCAAAGGGGGCGGCATGGTGCAAAAGGACCTGATGCGCCTGGGAACCCTGTCGGTGTTTATCTCCTATGCGGTCATTCTCTTTGAGCCGATCCAGCAGCTTGCAAGGCTTCTGTCAGACCTGATCTCCTGCCAGGCCAACATCGAGCGAGTTGCAGACCTTCTGGAACAGGAACCGGGCGTGGTGGACCGGGCAGACGTGACTCAAAAATACGGAGACAATTTTACGGCGAAAAAAGAAAACTGGGAACGGATCCAAGGGGACGTGGTCTTTGAGGATGTGTCTTTCATGTATCCGGACGGAAAGGAATATGTGCTGGAGCATTTCAATCTCCATGTACCGGCAGGAATGAACGTGGCCATCGTGGGGGAAACTGGCGCAGGCAAATCCACACTTGTCAATCTTCTTGGACGGTTTTTTGAGCCGACGAAGGGACGGATTCTGATCGACGGCGTGGATTACCGGGAACGGTCTCAGCTCTGGCTTCACAGTCAGATCGGCTATGTGCTCCAGAATCCCCACCTGTTTTCCGGCACAGTGCGGGAAAATATCCGCTATGGGCGGCTTTCTGCCACAGACGAGGAGGTAGAGGAAGCGGCCAGACAGGTGTCGGCGGATGTGGTGGCCGGGAAGCTGGAAAAGGGCTATGAAAGTAATGTGGGGGAGAGCGGCGGGCGGCTTTCCGTGGGAGAGAAACAACTGATTTCCTTTGCCAGAGCCATCCTGGCGGATCCGGCCATTTTTGTGCTGGACGAGGCCACCTCTTCCATCGACACCAAAACGGAGCAGCTCATTCAAAATGCAGTGGCCCGCCTGTTAAAAGGCCATACGTCTTTCGTCATTGCCCACCGTCTCTCCACCATCCGGCAGGCAGATTTGATTCTGGTGGTAAAGGACGGGAAAATCATCGAGCGCGGAAACCACCGGGAGCTGCTTGAGGCGGGCGGTTATTACAGCGAGCTGTATTCCAGGCAGTTTGAGGAAGAGGCGGCCATGCAGGCTTTTGCAGAGAGCCAAAAGTAAAGGGCTGTCGGCCGAAAAATGTAGAATTCGGGGAATGAGGGATAGCTATCTTCTGCGGATTATGCTAAAATAAAGAAAACATACAGGCAATTGCGAAACTCGAAATGGTAAGGCAGATTCTTTCCTGGTAATTTGTAGTTTCGCAGTTGTCTGTAAAGAAAATATACTTGAAAAGGAGAAGAACCATCCATGAAGCAGGACTTGATCGTAATCCTGGATTTGGGAAGTACGGAAAACACGGTGCTTGCCCGCCAGATCCGTGATCTTGGCGTATACAGTGAAATCCATCCCCACGATATTACGGCGGAGGAACTTGACGCCTTCAAGAATGTGAAGGGCATTATTCTGAACGGAGGCGAGAACCGTGTCGTAGACGGGCAGTCCGTGGAGGTGCGGCCAGAGCTCTATAGCCTGGGGCTTCCCATAATCTCCGTCGATTATCCACAGTCCAAATGTATGACGAAGCTGGACTGTCTGCCGGACGAAGAGACTTTGAAACAGTTCGTGTTCGGGGAATGTAAGGCAGAAGCGAACTGGAACATGAAAAATTTCATCGAAGACCAGGTGGAGCTGATTCGGAAACAGGTAGGCGATAAGAAGGTTCTGCTGGCTCTTTCCGGCGGCGTGGATTCTTCCGTGGTGGCGGCCATGCTCATTAAGGCCATCGGACAGCAGCTTGTCTGTGTCCATGTCAACCACGGCCTGATGCGCAAGAATGAGTCTGAGAGCGTGGTGAAAGTCTTCCGGGACGAGCTTCATGCGAATCTGGTCTATGTGGATGCCTCCGACCGGTTTCTGGGCAAGCTGGAAAACGTGGCAGACCCGGAGCAAAAACGGAAGATCATCGGCGGAGAATTTATTCGGGTCTTTGAAGAAGAGGCGAGAAAGCTTAAGGGAATCGACTTCCTGGGTCAAGGAACCATCTATCCCGACATCATCGAGAGCGGAACTAAGACCGCCAAAATGGTGAAGTCCCACCACAACGTGGGCGGCCTTCCGGAAGATTTAAAATTTGAACTGGTGGAGCCCTTAAAACAGCTTTTCAAGGATGAAGTGCGTGCCTGCGGCGTGGAGCTTGGCCTTCCCCACGACATGGTGTACCGCCAGCCCTTCCCCGGTCCCGGCCTCGGTGTCCGCTGCCTGGGCGCAATCACCCGCGACCGCCTGGAAGCTGTCCGGGAGTCCGACGCCATCCTCCGGGAAGAGTTCGCAAAAGCCGGCCTGGATAAAAAGGTATGGCAGTATTTCACCGTGGTACCGGACTTCAAGTCCGTCGGTATGAAGCATAACGCCCGCGTCTTCGAGTACATGGTCATTATCCGCGCCATCAACACCATCGACGCCATGACGGCTTCGATTGAGAAGGTGGATTGGGATGTGCTGGAAAGAATTACAAACCGGATTCTGGCCGAAGTAGAAAACGTCAACCGGGTCTGCTACGACATGAGCCCGAAACCGCCCGCGACAATTGAGTTTGAATAGTCGCTACAAGTCTGGGAAGCCTTATAAACAGGGCGTTCCCGGGC
>JAAWBT010000048.1 GCA_022792835.1 Lachnospiraceae bacterium
CGGAATACTGGATAAGGCAGTCAGTACAGCGGTATCTTGAAAAATGCGGCTCTACGGTGCGAATACCGAGCCACACAAGGATGCTTAAAAGCCAGTAAACAAGGGAATTTGTTCTTGAATTTATCCGGGGATTATGCTATATTGTAGAAAAGGGAAAGCTGGAGAAGCGGCTACCCCTCACAATAACATTATCATGTTACAAAGTAACAGCCGTCAACTATTGCGAGTAGTTGACGGCTATTTTTTTTGTCCTTAAAAATCTGATAGAGCAGACTGATAAGGGCAACAATGAACGTACAGAACAAAAATAATACAGATGCAGGGGGTAGCCAGTTTAGACACACCTTTAGCAGATGATAACAGTTTGACACATAATCGGACAATGGCAGCAGTAGTCAGAGAACAGGGCATAACCATAGAGCGACAGACAAAGGAAAGCAGAATAAAGATTGTGGAGGAGATGAGTGACATGGGCTCAAGACAGTTGCAAATTATCTGTCTTTATATTATAATAAGCGCGATAGCGAAAAAAAGTCCGGCTCTGGGTGTCAGGCAGTCAGTACACTGGACGGGGCCAGGTGATGAAAAAAGGATGCCAGACAGAGAATGGATCAAAAAATCAGCAAAAGATTGGGACACGATGACAGCAGCGGGTTTGAGTTTTCGAAAGAACTGTTAGGCAGTGACAGTACGGCGGCCATTAATTTTGACCGACTGCAAAAACATCCCAGGCTGGGGTATGTGATTATTGAGTACCTGTTATGTGAAGAGGAGCAGACCGTCACCCCATATACGAGCCATCCGAACCGGTATTGGAATAAGAATGCCTCAAAATTTTTGGCCTTATGGCGGGCAAAGCTGGATTTTCATGCGGTTTTGTATCTGGTCAATTATGCAAAAAAGGGAACCAGGGCGGAAGATGAAGTGCTGTTGATCGAGGTGCTCGATATGGACGAACGGGGTATCCAGTCGGACACACGGAAACAATATTCCCGCGCAGAATTTGCAAAATGGTTCCGAAAGCTGAATCAGGAATGTCTGTCAGAAGGAGAGGCGCTGCTGACAGATATCTACCGGCACAAAAGTACAGAAGCGCTTGGGAAGCTGACTCTGCAGGGGGGAAAGCATCAGGGAGAAACCATAGAATCCGTTTATTTGAAAGATCCCACTTATCTGCAATGGCTGAGAGAGACGAACTATCCTTACTCAAAAGCAGCATTGTGTTATCTGGATACAATAAACAACAGGAATAGAAAAAGCCAAAGAAGCGAAAGGAGCACAACATGAGAGCATTGATCAGCGTATCGGACAAAACCGGTATCACAGAGCTTGCAAAAGAGCTTACGGCACTTGGAGTGGAGATCATTTCCACCGGAGGCACTTACAAAAAGCTTACGGAGGAAGGGATAAAAGCCATCGAGATATCCGAACTGACCGGATTCCCGGAGTGCCTGGACGGCCGGGTAAAGACTTTGCACCCTGTTGTCCATGCAGGGCTCTTGGCCATGCGTTCCAATCCGGATCACATGAAACAGCTTGAGGAGCTTAAGATCGAGCCCATCGACATGGTCATTGTCAATCTCTATCCTTTTAAGGCAACGATTATGAAAGAGAATGTGACCCGCGAAGATGCCGTGGAAAATATTGATATCGGCGGCCCTACCATGCTTCGGGCAGCGGCAAAGAATTATCAGGATGTGGCTGTGGTGGTGGACCCGGCGGACTATGCGGCTGTTTTAAAGGAACTGAAGGAGGACGGAAGCGTTTCTCTGGATACGAAGTTTTACCTGATGCACAAGGTGTTTATGCATACCTCCAATTATGATACCATGATCGCTGACTACCTGAAGGCGGAGCGGAAAGATTACAGTCTGCCGGAAACTTTGACCATGACCTATGAAAAGGTACAGGATATGCGTTATGGTGAGAATCCTCATCAGCAGGCGGCATTCTACCGGGAGGTGGGCAAAAAGCGCGGAACCCTCGATATGGCAGAGCAGTTAAACGGCAAGGAGCTGTCTTTCAACAATATCAATGACGCCAACGGGGCGTTGGAACTGTGTAAAGAGTTTGATGAGCCGACGGTGGTGGCCAGCAAGCACGGCAATCCCTGCGGTGTGGGAAGCGGAGAGACCATCGAGGAAGCATGGGATAAGGCTTACGGCGCCGACAAAGTTTCTATTTTTGGAGGAATTGTGGCGGTGAACCGGGAAGTGACGGCGGCCGTGGCAGCCAAAATGAAAGAAGTATTCCTGGAGGTGATCATGGCGCCCTCCTACGAGAAAGAAGCCCTGGAAATCCTTTGTGAGAAGAAGAATGTCCGCGTGCTGCAGATTCCGGATATCACTATGCCCCAGCAGGAGCATGCGCTGGATATGAAGAAAGTGAACGGCGGCCTGATTGTCCAGGGGATTGACAATAAGCTGACAGGGGATGAGGTCCAGGTGGTGACAGAGCGGAAACCTACAGAAAAGGAAATGGAAGACCTTATGTTTGCCTGGAAGGTTGTGAAGTATGTGAAATCCAACGGCATTGCCCTGGCAAAAGGGAAGCAGTCAGTGGGAATCGGTCCCGGCCAGGTAAACCGGATCTGGGCGGCGAAACAATCGGCAGAGCACGCTGCAGAGCTGATCGGTGCGGAGGCCACAAAAGGGGCAGTTATGGCGTCCGATGCGTTCTTTCCTTTCCCGGACTGCGTGGAGGCGGCCCGCGAAGCTGGCATCACGGCGATTATTCAGCCGGGAGGAGCCATGAGGGATCAGCTTTCCATTGACAAATGCAATGAGTACGGCATTGCCATGGTGTTTACAGGAATGCGTCATTTCCGCCATTGACTGTTTGAGGAGGATTCTTTTGTACCAGGTATTGATCGTGGAGGATGATGAGGTCATTGCCTCCCAGGTGAAAACGCATCTGGAGTCCTGGGGCATGGAGGTGTTTCTTGTCCAGGATTTTAAAAATGTGACAGGCGAGTTTCTGACCTGCAAACCTCAGTTAGTGGTTCTGGACATTGGGCTGCCTTTTTATAACGGTTATCACTGGTGCAAAGAGATCCGAAAGGTCTCCAAGGTACCGATCCTTTTCCTCTCCTCTGCCGCTGACAATATGAACATTGTCATGGCTATGAATATGGGCGGGGATGATTTTGTGGCCAAGCCCTTCAGTCTGGAGGTGCTGACGGCCAAGGTGCAGGCAGTCCTCAGACGGGCTTATGATTTTGGTCCTCAGACAGAGCTTTTGGAACACAGGGGGGCAGTCCTTGATCTGGATGCGGCGGCTCTGACAGTGGAAGGAAAGCGGGTGGATCTGACCAAGAATGAGTATCGGATTTTAAGGACTCTGATGGAGAACAAAGGACGGGTGGTGAGCCGGGAACTTCTGATGAACCGATTGTGGGAGACAGACTGTTATGTGGATGACAATACGCTGACCGTCAATGTGACCAGGCTCAGGCGGAAGCTCGAGGGCGCCGGACTTGCGGACTTCATTGTGACAAAGAAAGGAATTGGTTACCTGGTTCAAAACCAGGCGGCAAAGGTGTGAGACTAAGGGTGTTTTTTCACTATTTAAAGGACAGATGGAAAGGGGCAGCCCTGCTCCTTTCCTGTACAGGGGTTTTTCTTCTGGTGTTCTGGCTGCAACGGCTTTCACTCCAGACAGTAGGGTATGCCTTTCTCCTCTGCGTGGCTCTGTGCCTAGGCGTGGTCCTTGTGGACTTTTTTTATTACAGAAGAAGATGGCAAGAGCTTTCCTGGATTTTAAAACAGCCCCTCGTGGATTTGTCTCTCATCCCAGAGGCAAAGGACACAGAGACGGCACTCTGGCGGGAACTGGTCAGGCAGGAATACAAAGAGAGAAGAAAGCTTCTGGAAGAAGTGCAGGAGGAAAGGCGAAATCAGCTTGATTATTATACCATGTGGGTCCATCAGGTGAAGACCCCCATCGCGGCCATGAGGCTTCTGCTGGACGACAATGAAGCCCGTGACCGGACAATCTTGGCAGAGCTTTTCGGGGTAGAACAGTATGTGGGAATGGTACTTTCTTATCTGCGGCTTTCCGGGGATGGTACAGATTTTGTGATTCGGCGGGTAAAGCTTTCTCCTCTGATCCGCCGGTCAGTCCGGAAGTTTGCGCCGCTTTTTATCCGGAAAAAATTATCCTTTTCACTGGGAGATGTGGAATGTGAGACGCTCACCGACGAAAAATGGCTGTCCTTTGTGATGGAGCAGCTTCTTTCCAATGCGCTCAAGTACACAAAGGAGGGCGGGATCTGTATCTATATGGAATCTGGGAAAAGGCTTGTGATAGAAGATTCAGGCATCGGCATCGACCCGGCGGACTTGCCCCGGATCTGGGAGCGGGGGTTCACCGGAGAAAACGGCCGCACAGTGGGGAGCGCCACAGGAATCGGTCTGTATCTGTGCCGGGAAATCTGCCGGAAGCTGTCCCATGTGATTACCATCGAATCAGAGTCCGGAGTAGGAACGAAAGTCTGTATCCAGATGGATGAGGCGAGAGTCCGGCCCGAGTAGGTTATGATTAAACTTTCAATTTTGTAAGATTACAGGGGGAAATGTAAGCCAGATGCATGGCAGGACATTTCCTCTTTTTGTATACTGACAACAGATGGCAGGCAGTTGTCAGCTACAAAACTTAAGGAGGCACAAGATTCATGGCGATACTTGATGTGAAGCAGCTCAACAAAATTTACACGACCAGATTTGGCGGGAATCAGGTAGAGGCTTTACGGAGTGTGACCTTTTCCGTGGAGCGGGGGGAATATGCGGCGGTTATGGGGGAGTCTGGTTCAGGAAAGACCACGCTCCTCAATATCCTGGCAGCGCTGGATAAACCGACAGGAGGAAAAGTGTTTCTGAATGGAAAGGATCTTTCTGGGGTGCTGGACCGGGATCTGGCGGCTTTCCGCCGGGAGAATCTGGGCTTTGTCTTTCAGGATTTCAACCTGCTGGATAATTTTTCTATTCGGGACAATATTTTTCTGCCTCTGGTGTTGGCTGGAAAACAATATGGAGAGATGGAACAAAAGCTCCAGGAGATCGCGGGGAGGCTGGGGATTTCGCAGATTCTTTCCAAATTCCCGTATGAGGTGTCCGGCGGACAGAAGCAGAGGGTGGCAGTGGCCAGGGCAGTCATTACCGGGCCAAAGCTTCTTCTGGCCGATGAACCGACAGGGGCTCTTGACTCGAGGGCTTCCGAGAATCTTTTGGAGCTTTTCGGATCTTTAAATGACAATGGGCAGACGATTCTCATGGTGACCCACAGTGTCCGGGCAGCCAGCAAGGCGAAACGGGTGCTGTTTATCAAGGATGGTGAGGTGTTCCATCAGATTTACAAAGGCAGGGACACATCCGAACAGATGTACCAGAAAATTTCTGATACTCTGACCATGATTGCCACGGGAGGAGGCCGCCATGAATAATCAGGTATTTTTTTATCCGAAACTGGCCCTCTCCAATATCCGGAAAAACGGAAGGGTCTATTTCCCCTATCTCCTGACCTGTATTATTACGGCCGCCATGTATTTTATTATCTGTTCCCTGGCAGACAATCCGGGAATCAGCCAGGTGATCGGTGGAAACAGTGTCCGCTCGGCTCTCACCATGGCAAGCGGCGTGGTGGCGCTGTTCGCGGTGATTTTCCTGTTTTACACCAACAGTTTTCTGGTGAAGCAGAGGAGGCGGGAGATTGCCCTTTACAATGTCCTGGGGATGGAGAAACGGCACCTGGGCCGAATGCTGTTTTGGGAAACCTTGGATGTGGGGATTTTGACACTGGTGTTTGGCCTGGGTTTCGGAATGCTGTTAAATAAATTAATGTTTCTGCTGATTCTCCGTATGTTCGGAAATGAGATTCCTATAGGTTTTTTTCTTTCGGAGAAAGCATTCCGGAACACCTGCATTCTGTTTTTAGTGGTTTTCGTGCTGATTTTTTTGAACAGTGTGCGTCAGATTCAGTTTAAGAGTCCCATGGAACTTCTGCAGGAGAGTAAAGCAGGAGAGAGGGAGCCAAAGACCAAAAGGATCACTGCGTTTTTGGGCATTGTCTGCCTGGGGATTGGTTATGCCATGGCGGTTTCCATTAAAAACCCTGTGGCGGCCCTGGCTCTGTTTTTCGTGGCAGTGACTTTCGTGGTCATAGGAACCTATTTTATTTTCACAGCCGGAAGCATCGCCTTTCTCAAAATTCTCCGCAGTCGTAAGAAGTATTATTATAAGGCGAATCATTTTATCTCTGTGTCAGGAATGTTGTACCGGATGCGGCAGAACGCGGTGGGGCTGGCCAATATCTGTGTGCTTTCTACCATGGTGCTGGTCATGGTATCCTCCAGTTTGAGCCTCTACATGGGCATCGGAGACATTGCCAGGGCGGAAAATTTCCGGGAGATCCAGCTGACCTCAGAAGATTATTCCGAAGAAGCGGGCGCGCACCTGAAGGAACTTACGAGACAGATTCTCGAGGAAGAGGGGCTTTCTCCTTTTGCGGAAACTTCTTACGGGCTGCTTGGATTTTCTGTGCTGGAGCGGGGCAGTGACTTGGTAGTGAGTCCAGACAGCACATCGCTCCTGGAAATGAATGACATGCGGATCCTTTACGTGATGACAGCGGAGGATTACGGAAGGCTTACGGGAGAAAAGCTCTCCATTTCAGAGGGAGAGGCTTTTCTGGCAGGCGCCCCAGGCAGTTCCTTTAAAGAGGGAGTCCTCACGGCGGCGGGGCAGGAATTCAGACTTGTCGGACAGAGAAAAGACCTTCCGGACGGCGTGACGAGAGCAGCGGGCAGCGGCACCTACAGTTACCTTCTGGTGGTAAATGGAAAGGAAGCGTTTGAGAAGCTTTCAAGTCTGCAGAGAGAATGTTATGGAGAATATGCGTCCACACCGGAACTGATCTACGGTTTTAATGTGGGAGGGAGCGAAGAACTTCAGTCACAGACAGCGGATATCCTGTTCCAAAGGCTGGCCGGGAGGAAAGAGGAGGGCGGTGCAGAACTTCCTGTTTCCGTGAGCAGCATCGCCGGTTCCAAGGCAAACAGCATCGGAATCTTCGGAGGGCTCTTCTTCATCGGTGTGTTCCTGGGTATTCTGTTCCTGATGGCGACGGTGTTGATTATCTATTACAAACAGCTTTCCGAAGGTTATGACGATGCGGCCCGGTTTGACATTATGAAGAAGGTGGGCATGAGCGGAAAAGAAATCCGCCGCTCCATTCGCTCTCAGGTACTTACGGTGTTTTTTCTGCCTTTACTTGGCGCAGGTGTCCATGTGGCGGTTGCCTTCCCCTTCCTCACCAGGGTGCTTACTCTCTTCAACATGCGCAACATCAGCCTGTTTGCCGCCTGCACCGTCGGTACCATTGTTGCCTTTGCCGTTTTTTATCTGGTGGTGTACCGCCTCACAGCCAGAGTATACTACCGTATTGTGCGGTGAAAACCCCATGCATAGTCCCGGACATCCTCGCATATATTGTTGCATGAACGGACTAAAATCTTTCTTGGACGATCTGAATAGTATTGTATGGGGCCTGCCCATGATGGCCCTTCTCATGGGGGTCCACCTGCTTTTGACGGTGCGGCTTCGCATCCCTCAACGGAAAATCTTCAAGGCTCTGCGGCTCTCCGTGACAGAGGAGGAGGGGGCAGAAGGCGGGATGAGCCCTTTTGCCGCCCTGGCTACGGCCCTGGCGGCGACTCTTGGTACAGGGAATATCATCGGGGTCTCCATGGCAGTGGCCCTGGGCGGCCCGGGTGCTGTACTCTGGTGCTGGCTGACCGGCGTATTGGGCATGGCGACCAAATACGGGGAGTCTCTTCTGGCAGTCAGATACCGGAGACGGGATAAACAGGGGGGTTACCGGGGCGGCCCCATGTATGTGATGGAGGAAGCCCTTCATTCCAGGCCTCTTGCTATTGTGTTTGCCGTGTTTGCCGCTTTTGCTGCCTTTGGGACCGGCTGCAGTGTTCAGGCAAATGCCATCAGCAGTGTGATGGAAACTGCCTTTCAGGTGAAACCGGCTGTCACGGGCGCGGTCATCTGCCTGTTGGCTTCCGTGGTGATTCTGGGAGGGGCTAAAAAAATTGCCGGGGTCTGTGAAAAGCTGATCCCTTTCATGGCAGTTTTTTATCTGGGCGGCTGTATGGCCCTTTTGTATATCAACCGGGCATATATCCTTCCCTCCATCCGCCTGATTGTGACGGCGGCCTTTACCCCCCGGGCGGCTGCCGGGGGCTTTGTGGGGAGCACAGTTATGCAGGCAGCCAGGCAGGGAATCGCCAGAGGACTTTTTTCTGACGAATCAGGCCTTGGGACGGCGCCCATGGCGGCAGCAGGAGCCAGAGCGCGAAATTCGGTGCGCCAGGCATTGGTTTCCATGACAGGGACCTTCTGGGATACGGTGGTATTCTGTGCTGTGACAGGAATCGTCATTGTCTCCGCCATGCTCCACCAGCCGGAAGCATTTGTGGGGATTTCCGGCGGAGATCTGGCAGAGGGGGCTTTCGGCCTGATGAACGGATTCGGCCATGTGATCTTTGCCGTCTCCCTGGTAATTTTTGCCTTTGCCACCATTCTTGGCTGGAGTTTTTATGGGGAACAGGCAGTTTCCTATCTGTTTGGGGAGGGGGCCCTGAAATATTACCGTGTCTTCTACCTTGCTGCTGTCTTTGCCGGCTCTGTGACCTCCATGGGAGTTGTGTGGGCCTTGTCTGATCTGTTAAATGGTCTGATGGCCCTGCCCAACTTGATTTGCCTGCTGCTTTTACAGAGAATTATCATCAGAGAGACAAACCATTACCTGTGGAACCGCTGTCTGGAAGAAAGAGACGAAAGTCTGCCCTGAGTTTATACATAATATTTACATTCCCTGCCAAGTCGTCTACAATGGAAACAGCGTACGGAGGTGGCTGATTTGGAGAAAAACGATTTTTCTAAAGGGAGTGTATACAGACATATCCTGGCACTGGCGGTTCCCATGACCATTGCTCAGCTGGTGCAGATGCTCTACAACATTGTGGACCGCATTTATATCGGGCATCTTCCGGGAGGCTCTTCTCTGGCCCTGACCGGGCTGGGCCTGACCTTTCCGGTGGTCACACTGATCATGGCATTTACCAACCTGTTCGGAATGGGAGGGACACCGCTCTTTTCCATTGCCAGAGGACGGCAGGATGAGACGAGGGCAGAGCGGATCCTGGGAAATACCTTTTCCATGCTCTGCTTCTGCTGTCTGATGCTGACGGGAGCCTGTTATCTGTTCATGAAGCCGATTTTATATCTTTTCGGGGCCAGTGATGCAAGCTATCCCTATGCGGCAGAGTATCTGCGGATTTATCTTCTGGGAACGCCATTTGCTATGATCAGCACAGGAATGAACGGGTTCATCAATGCTCAGGGCTTTGCCAGGACTGGAATGGCCACGGTAATGATCGGAGCGGCCGTGAACATTCTTTTGGATCCGGTCTTTATTTTTGTGTTCGGCATGGGGGTATCAGGAGCTGCCTTAGCCACGATCCTGTCCCAGTTTTTATCGGCGGCCTGGGTTCTTCAGTTTCTTATGGGAAAGAAGACCTTATTTCGCCTCCGAAAGCAGTGTATGCATCCAGAAGGAAAGCTGATAAAGGAAATCGCAAGCCTTGGAATGGCAGGTTTTGTGGTACATGCCTCCAACGGGGCGGTACAGATTGCCTGCAATGCCACACTGAGAAATTTCGGCGGTGATGTCTATGTGGGAGTCATGACAATTTTAAATTCTGTGCGGGATGTGGTGTCCATGCCCATGCAGGGGCTGACCAATGCGTCCCAGCCGGTGCTGGGTTTCAATCTGGGGGCTGGTGCCTATGACAGAATCAAAAAGAGCATTGTCTTCGTGACAGTGGCAGGCGTTTCTTATATGTTGTTTGTCTGGCTGACCCTGTTTCTGTTCCCGGAGCCGCTCATGCGGATCTTTAATTCTGATGCAGAGCTGCTTGCGAAAGGCGTACCTGCACTCCACCTCTATTTCTTCGGCTTTTTTATGATGGCCTTTCAGTTTGTGGGCCAGTCCACCTTTGTGGGCCTTGGGATGGCAAAACAGTCTGTGTTCTTTTCCCTGTTGCGGAAGATTATCATTGTGGTTCCATTGACGCTTATCCTGCCACATGCGGCGGGGCTTGGAGCCATGGGCGTGTTTATGGCAGAACCAATCTCCAATTTCATTGGCGGGACGGCAAGCTTTACCACCATGCTGGTGCTGGTTGGACGGCTCTTTCGGAGAAATCAAGCTTCTGCAAAGCCATTGGTTCATGGCCGTCATGAGAATAAAGAGATTTCGAAAGGAAAATAATCATAGTATGATGTTGATATAGAAACGAAAAGTATACAGAAAGGGACATCGCTATGAAGAATCTCCTTTGCAAATTTTCTCAAATCAGGTAAAATAAAAGGAAAAAGGCCAGTAAGCGAAAATGGCCGCAGGAGACGGAGGACAGAATATGAGCAGGATTTATGCAGGTGTGGATTTGGGAGGGACGACAGCCAAGCTCGGGCTGTTTGAGAAGGACGGCACGCTTCTTAAAAAATGGGAAATTCCGACCAGAAAAGAGGACGGCGGAAAGCATGTGTGTCCGGACATTGCAGAGTCCATAAAAAAGAATATGGAGGAGATGGGAAGTGCCCCTTCAGAGCTTGCCGGGGCCGGAATCGGCGTGCCGGGCCCCATCCGCCCAGATGGGTATGTGGAGGTTATCGTCAATATCGGTATCCATGACTGGAATCCAGTGGAGGAGCTTTCCGGGCTTCTGGGTGGAATCCCGGTGAAGGGAGAGAATGATGCCAATGTGGCGGCCCTCGGTGAAATGTGGCAGGGAGGCGGCAAAGGCTACCGCGATGTGGTCATGGTGACGCTGGGAACCGGAGTGGGCGGCGGCGTAATCCTGGACGGCCGTATCGTGTCAGGCAGCAAAGGCATGGGCGGTGAGATTGGCCATATGGTGATGGATTGGAATTTTCCAGAGCCGGAAGCCTGCAATTGCGGGAATCATGGCTGTCTGGAGCAGATTACCTCAGCCACGGGAATTGTACGGATGGCAAAGCGTTTTCTGAGGGAATCGGACAAGGCTTCCACGCTCAGAGATAGAGGGAGTGTGACGGCGAAGGATGTATTCGATGCGGCGAAGGCGGGAGATGAGTTGGCCGAAGAAATCGCCGATTACTGTATGATGTACCTGGCAAGGGCGCTGGCTTACGTTTCTCAGGTGGTGGATCCGGAAGTGTTTGTCATCGGCGGAGGGGTGTCTAAGGCCGGACAATATCTGCTGGATCTTTTAAGAAAGCATTACGATCCGCTGATTGTACTGACAAAGGAGAAAGCGAAGCTTAAACTGGCGACATTGGGAAATGACGCAGGCATTTACGGTTCCGCGAAGATGATTATTGATGAAGAATAAGAAAAGAAAACCCTTTCTTGTCTACTATAAGCCTTACCTGGGCCTGCTTTTAAGCGACATGTTTTTCGCCTGCCTGGGTGCGGCAGTGACTCTGGTGATCCCTCTGATCATTCGCCACATCACAGGGACGGTCATCTATTATGAGCCGGGTGAAGCCGCAGACACAATTTTAAAACTGGCCCTTGTCATGGCCGGGCTGGTGGCTCTGGAGTTTTGCTGCAACTATTACATCGGCTATTTCGGCCATATCATGGGTGCAAAGATGGAGCGGGATATGCGCCACGAGCTCTTTGCCCATTACCAGAAGCTGTCCTTTGCTTTCTACGATGAGCAGAAGGTTGGACAGCTTATGTCCCGTGTGACCAATGACCTTTTCGACATCAGCGAGCTGTGGCATCATGGGCCGGAGGATTTGATCATTTCCCTGATCCGCATGGCCGGTTCGCTGGTGATCCTTCTGTTTATCAATGTGCCTCTGGCTCTTTCAGCGGCGGCTCTGCTACCATTCATGCTCTTTTATGCAATTTTCCTTAATCGGAAAATGAAGCGGGCTTTCAGACGCAACCGGGAGCGGATTGCGGACGTCAATGCTCAGATCGAGGATAGCCTGTCAGGCATCCGGGTGGTGAAGTCCTTTGGCAATGAAGAGGCCGAGATGGAGAAGTTTGACAGAGGAAATCAGAGGTTTCTGGAAAGCAAGCGGAACAGTTACCGGTATATGGGGGCCTACAATGCAGGGCTTGGGGCTTTTGCGACCCTGATGACTGTGGTGGTGATCTCCGTGGGAGCCCTTCTTTTATCCAGAGGGGAGCTGGAACCGGCAGATCTGGTGGCCTTTCTCTTGATGGTAGGTAATTTTACTGATCCCATCAAACGGCTGGTTAGCTTTACAGAACAGTTCCAGAACGGCATGTCCGGTTACGGAAGATTCCGGGAAATTTTGGAAATCCAGCCGGATATTGAGGATGCCCCCGACGCAGAGGAGATCAGCCAGGTGAAGGGAGAAATCTGTTTTGAACAGGTGGATTTTCGTTATACTTCCTCCAGAGGGGATGTGCTCCATCATCTGGACATGGAGGTAAAACCGGGAGAATACATTGCCCTGGTGGGCTCCTCCGGTGTGGGAAAATCAACCCTTTGCAGCCTGATTCCCCGATTTTACGAGGTGAACGGGGGAAGAATCACCCTGGACGGGAAGGATATCCGGAAGATTACCTTAAAAAGCCTGCGGGACAACATCGGTATTGTGCAGCAGGATGTGTATCTTTTTGCCGGGACAGTCTATGAAAATATCTGTTATGGGAAAAAAGACGTTTCTGAGGAAGAGGTCATGGCAGCGGCAAAGGCGGCCGGAGCCCACGAATTTATCCTGGAGCTTGCGGACGGCTATCGCACAGATATCGGCCAGAGGGGAGTGAAGCTCTCAGGCGGGCAGAAGCAGAGGCTTTCTCTGGCGCGGGTATTCCTTCGTAATCCGCCAATTTTGCTGTTTGACGAGGCCACCTCAGCGCTGGATAATGAGAGCGAGCATGTGGTGCAGGAGGCTCTCGAAAAGCTGGCAAAGGGCCGGACCACCTTTGTGATCGCCCACCGTCTCTCCACGATCCGCAACGCGGAAAAGATTCTGGTCATGACAGATGACGGGATTGCTGAACAGGGCACCCATGAAGAGCTTCTGGCTCAGGATGGAATCTATGCCAGATTTTACAGTATGCAGTTTGTGGACTGAAGAAAATTGCAATAAAAAAAATCCGTGTCACTATGGCACGGATTTTTTATACTCAGAGATATGGAAATTTCTTTCGTGGAATGTTCTATTCTACGTCTGATATCCGAAAAAGAATCACTTAAACTATATCGGATATTTGCAGTTCTGTCAACATTTCTTCCTATGTAAAACGGGCCTATTCCTTTTACAGTACAAAATTTGACCCCAAATACAAAAAAAACAGAATCAAACCACTTAATATTTATATCGGCAAATCTTTTTATTTCTTTATAGACGGAAAAACATTTTTTGTTTAAACTATATGGCATTTATTTATCGTCAAAATTATGGTCGAAATGGAGGTAAATATTATGCCAAGGACAGGAAAGAACATTTACAAAAGAAAAGATGGGCGTTGGGAAGGACGCTACATCAAAGAGCGGGTAAACGGAAAGGCGCGTTACGGAACCATCTATGCCAGGAATTATCAGGAAGTGAAGAAAAAGCTGGAGGAGGTAAAGAGTCAGAGGGAAAAGAGAGAACTTTTTTCTGCCAGGGCCGGTACGGTGGATGATTTTGGAAAACAATGGCTTTTGGAAGTTGCAGAATCTTTAAAAGAATCATCTGCCATTAAATATGAAAACTTACTTCGCTGCTATATTCTTCCGGAGTTTGGGGAGGATGATCTTTCAAGAATTACAAATGAACGGTTTATAGGATTTGTGGGACGTCTGCTGAAGAGTGGAGGTACGAACGGACAGGGACTTGCCCCCTCAACTGTGTCCGAAGTGGTGTCAGTGATGAAAGGGATACGTATTTATGCCATGAAAAGAGGCTGTTTGACGGCTTTCTCACCGGAATGTGTGACAGTCAGGCAGAATCCGAAGAAAATTCGGGTGTTCAGCCTGGAAGAAGAAAAAAGGCTGATTGATTATCTTCGCAACCATATGGATCTCACCTGTCTGGGCATTCTGCTGTGTCTTTTCACTGGGATCCGGGTGGGAGAGATCTGTGCACTGAAATGGGATGACATCAGTCTCTCAGAACAGACCATGCAGATAGGAAAAACCATGCAGAGGCTCCGTGTGGAGGAAGAAGTAGGAGCAAGAACAAAGGTAAAGATATCTGCCCCAAAAAGTGTATGCTCTGCCCGCATCATACCCTTGCCAGATGCGCTTATGGAACTTCTTTCCGAATACTATGTGGCGGGAGCATTTTTTCTGACCGGGGACAGAGACCGCTACATAGAACCGCGGACCATGCAGAACCGGCTGCGGCGGATATTGGAGGCGAGCGGCATCCAAAAAGCCAATTTCCATACTACTCGCCATACTTTTGCGACAAGATGCATTGAAATGGGATTTGATGTAAAAACCCTCAGCGAGATTCTTGGTCATGCCAGTGTTTCCATTACCATGAACCGTTATGTCCATCCTTCTATGGCATTGAAGGCAGAACATATGAACCGCCTATCCGAGTTATTTGTCGTCAAATAACTGGTCAGAAGTTTTGTAAATCAAGTCAGAATGCGGGATAAAGGACGATCTTTCGCAGAATAGAACATTCTACGAAAGCATGTGGCTATGTATATAAGAACAGGAAAAAACTCATTTCATCGAAGGAAGATGTGGATGCCGCAGAAAACAATATACAAGACAATCTGCCAGTACAGCAAGCTTCCAATTGCTGCCCGGGATATGGGGCGGCTGCAGGAGATTGCCAAGGACTGCAGAAAGGTTAAAAACTATGTGTATGAACGCTACGGTGGAGTGGGCGGCTTTGCCAAAATCTATCCGGGCTATACGGTGCAGAATGAGATGACAAAGAGCGGACTCAGAGAGAAGCTCGGGCTTCCGGCCGTGTACTTCTATCTCTCTATTTTCGACGCACTTGGGGATATCAAGAGCCAGTGGACCAGGACCAAAAAGCAGATTGAGAAAAATATCCGGGCAAATGAGAATCTGACTCCAGAAGACAGACATTATCTCAGATTTATCATGAAGCAGAGCAATTGCTTCGAAGCGGTTTTGACTGGAGGGGAGATTTCCTTGACAGGAGAATGGGAAATACGGTACAGAGCAGTCTGCGGCGAAGTGGATGCCCATAGGTTGGAACAATATCTGCGCAGACAGGTACGAAGACATCTGGTCAGGCCCCATACAGATACAGCAGACGGTTTTTCAGTCTCCCCGAAAGGATATCGGTATGCAGACCACGGTATCTATCTTTCCATGAAAGAAAGCAGGAAGAGGCTCTTCATCCTTTTGACAGACAACAACCGGTATACAAGGCAGATATATATCCGCCTTTATCCAGAGGAGGGAAGGGTGACGATCAATGTACCTGTGGAGGTAAAGCAGAAACATCCGCCGGGTTATGAAGGAGAGATGGGGCTGGCAATGGGGCTTAAATGTATGTTTGTGACAGACCAGGGCAGGACATACGGTGAAAAATACCTGGAGTATCAGTCTGCTCTCACCGACTATGTGCGGGAAAGGCTGACCCGCCACGGTAGGAATGCGAAGAGCAATCCCGGCATGAAAAAATATAGTGCGGGGAAGGCGAGGCTGGAACGGGCATTGCACGACTATGTGAATGTGGAGATTAACCGATTGCTGGAAACAGAAAAGCCGGGGACCATTTACATTCCGAAACTGCCCGCGTTGTCTAAAGCAGGCATCAACCGGAGGGCAAACGCTACGGTCAGTATGTGGCAGAAAGGGTTTGTGAAGAGCAGACTGATTCAGAAATGCTGGGAACGCTCCGTCGAGCTGGTGGAGGTGTTCGGTAAAGGGATTAGCAGCCGGTGCAGCGGCTGTGGAGAAGAAGGACAGCGAGAAAATGAGGAGTTTTTCTGTGCGTCCTGCAGACTGAAACTGCCGGAGAGGCAGAACACGGCAAGGAATGTCCTGCAAAGAGGACGTGCTCTTCGGGAAGAAAAAGACGCACAAAGAAATTCATAAAAAGTTTATAAAGAAGGACTTTGCGGATGAACGTGCCCCGTGGGCGCGTTTGACTGAAACCGGAGACGGGAATAGGAACGCAGAAAAATTCTTTTGATAAAAAACAAAGACGGCCTTAGAAGCCGGCTCCTCCTTGGAGGCGGGTATTGGGTAGGCCAAGACCCATGGGAACTCAGAGGGCAGATGTTTTCTGCGCTTTGAGAAGTACCGGGAGCGAAGCGGGCAGGAGCGCTGCGTGATAAAAAATCATGTGGCGGAGAGTGCCAGCATCACCTGAAGAGGGTGACAAAATATGCCTTATTAAAAAGAAACAGAATGTGAGGAAGTAATGGGGGAGATATCTGGATGAAAAGATACAGCAGAGGCGCAGGGGGAAAAAGAAAGAGACTTTGCTCCGTATTAATGGCAGCTCTGCTGACCGGAGGAGCGTGCTTTCTGCAGGGAGAGGCTGCTCAGACTGAGGAGGAAAGCAAACTGGAAACCAGATTCTGGAAAGAGGAGACAGAGAATTCCGAGACAGAGAGTGTAGAACCGGTGGCCATGGAAACAGAAATCACTTCAGGAGAAACACCGGAGACTGACATGGACATTCCGGAGTCCGGCATTTCCGAAACAGAAGGTTCCAGTTTGGAAAGCGCGAAGGCAGTCTTTTTGGAGTCGATCGAGACAGAAACGGGAGTGTCCGATCCGGAATCGGAGGAAAGGGAAGTTCAACAAACAGAACAGCCTGTCGGGGAGTTTTCAGGAGCAGAGGGTGTCGCATGTCTGCAGATTCCGGAAAGGCTGGAGATTGTCATAAACCCATGGGAAATGGACGGAAAAGAGCAGATTTATTCGGAACCTTTCGCAGTGAGAAATATGGGGAATGTCCCGGGTGTTGTGACTGTGTCTTTCACTTGTATGGTAAATAAGAAGGAAGGAGCAGAACTGAGGGAGACCAGGGAAGGACTTCATAGTTCCGGGGAAAAGCTGATTTATATGAAGGTAGTACTTGGGAATGGAGAGGAAACTCTTTTTACCAGGGAAGGGGTCCAGTGTCAGGCAAAGCTCCAGCCTGGGGAAGAGATGTCCCTGTGGTTTGAGGGGGAAGTGAATGAAAATGCTGATGAGCCCTGGAAAAGCGGAGATATAGAGATTGAAGGCCGGTATTTCTGGGAAGAAGCGGTCTTATCCCGGGAGGAGGGCAAAAGCAGTTCCGGAACGGAGCAGACAATCGTCGGAGAACAGGTTGAAGGAGGAATAGAAGAAACAGATGGATAAGAAAAAGAAAACGGTGGTCACCGTCAGTGTGATTGTGGCTCTTCTGCTTGTGGTTATTGGAGTGCTGGTTTTCCTGTTGCTTTGGAAAGGCGAAAAGGAGTCGGAGGGATATGTCATTGATGGGAATAATTATCGAAAGATCCAGGAGAATATGGCCAATGAGGTGGCGGAGGGTTATTTTGAGACCTACATGAACACCACCTGGACATTTGGCGACGGGATGTCTGAAACACAGGATGCAGTGCTGGGGAATTCTCCGAACAATACAAAGCCGATCCGGTGCGAAGTGATCCTGGAGGATACAGGGGAGGTCATATACAAGACGGGCATACTGCCCCCGGGGGCAGTCCTGGAACCCTTTAAGCTGGATAAGGATTTGGATGCGGGAAACTATACGGCTGTCTGCCAGACCTACCTTTTAAAAGAGAAGGAGGATGGAACTTACGAGGATTTCAGCAGTGCCGGGTTTTATGTGACCATTGAGGTGGAAAATTAAACCAGATAATTACGGCTCTCGACAAGGGGCAGTGATTATAGATAAAAATAATTCTTTTAAAGGAGGAAGAAGCAATGAAAAGAAAGAAACTGGTATCAATGCTTACTGCAGGCGCACTTGCAGCGTCGATGGTACTGCCGGCAATGGCGGCGGACGGCGGGACGGTCGATGTGGACGTGACCACCAAGACAGGGATCCTGAGAGTGGAGGTTCCTACGACCCTGGCGGTTGCTGTAGATCAGTTTGAGACCACGGACACTGGCTCTCAGATTTATTCTGAGGAATTCACAATCGCCAACAAGAGCGAGGTCAATGTGAAAGTCAGTGTGACTTCCACAGCGACTCTGGGAAGTGATGTGATGCTTGCAGCAAAGAGGGAGGATGTTGCTACGGCTGCTGGAGCTGGTGGAACGGCATGGCTGGCAGTGGCGGCCAGTTTAGACGGAACCAAGTATGAAGCTTCCAGTGATTTAGGAAAACTGAGCGAGGCAAGTGCAAATGTCACCACCTTCGCAAAGAACGGAGCGGCTGCGGCTGCGGCACAGACATTCTATCTGAAAAAAGGTACAGCAAACTCTGCAGCATATAAGCTTCTGGTGCCTTCAGCGGATGGAAAAAACAACGATGTTTCTTATGCGCAGTTCTATAAGTTGACGGCACTTGCCACACAGCCGACAGATGATGCCACGCTTCAGACGGCAGTGAACGCCAGCGACGTTTATGTGGTAGTGACTGCTAATGCAGGTAATGATGGGGAGGCAGTGACAAAACTTGCAAAGGGTTCTGCAGTTGCAAGCAGTACATTTGCAGGCACAAACACCTATTATACAATGGCAGAAGCGGCAACCACTGCGGCTGATCTGAAAGCAGCTGATGTTTATGCGTATGGGGAACTGACAAAAGAGACTGCGGGTGCAGATGCAGCATTCCGTTATATTGGCGAATTATCTAAAAATAAAGAAACATGGGATGCAACTGATGTTTCCAAAATCAATATCGCCTATACTATCCAGGGACTTCCGCAGAGTATTTATGACACTGCTGCTGCAGAAACTGGCGCCGATGGAATCGTATATGGGCTTTACAAGGAAAAACTTTCAGCAGTATATAGTGAAATAAGCGGTGCATACTGGATTTCTATCGACAGGGACACTGGATTCGCGGCGGCGCCCACATCCCTTACGATTGGCGGTACTGCAAAAACTGCTGGTACAGATTATACTTTTGAAAAGAGCGGATGGATCAAACTGACTGCTAAACCCACTGCAGGCGATGAGATTGTACTGGTCGTAAATGGAACGATTTATAAAGCGACTGTTCCCACAGCTGCTACGCCGTAATGTGAATGATGGTAATGTGGTAAGAAAAATAATTTTGGGAGGGCTGGGCATATGCCCTCCCAATTTATGATATGTAAGAGTAATTTAATCTGACGGAGTTTTGCAATGAGAATTCGTATAGGCTGTTTGGATCAGGAACTACTGTGGGCGATAGATGACGTGATTGGTGGATTATATTCTATTGACCAGAAAACTTTTGAGACAGAATGTGTGGTTGACTGCCGAAAACTGTTTCCCCATGGGAAATTTGGAGTGCTGTCTCTATTTAAATGGAAGGAAGACTATATTGTAATTATCCCGCAGGAACTTAATCGAAAATGGATTTTTTATAATAAAGTTACTGAAGAGATAGAATACCGGAAGGTTATAGAAAAAAAATGCCAGGAAGTCCTGGTTGCAGCTGACCAGGATAGGAATCAGCTCTATTTCTTTCCCTTATATGTATATGATCCTATTTTGATTATGGATCTGAATACATTAACCTGTGCGCAGACGATAGAAAACTGGAGCGGCAGAGTGCCAAATGACTGCCGCGAAACTGCATGGAAAGGGATATATGACGGGCAATATCTATTTTTTCCAATAAAAAACACGAGAATTGTTGTACGGATGGATTGCGAAACCCAAAAAGTGAATTTGCTTGAACTTGATATATCACAAAATGTAATTGATGTGGACTATGCTTTTGGAGAATTATGGGTGCTGCCTGTGAGCGGGGACAGGCTTTACCAGATTGACGAGAATGGCCGGGTGGTCCATAGCGTAGTATTGTCAGTGGAAAATAGGACAGATTCACTGCCCGCCTTTGCCAGAATCGTTGTCCAGAGAAGATATCTGTTTCTTTTACCATACTACCGGAAAGGGATCTATGTATGCCATAAGCAGAATGGAACAACACAGGTTATTCCAAAAGAAAGCTCCAATTCCAGAAAAAAGAATAAGGAAATTTATTTGCGTTATTGGGAATATTGTGTCAAGGGTAATCAGATCTGTTTTTTGCCTTTTCGGGACAGTTACATTGAAATTGATTTAAATACTCTTGCGTATAGGAAGAGGGAATTATTCTATCCAAATAGTTGGTCAGATGAAGAGAAAATATGGAGAATTATTTGGAGCCATGTTTCAGAAAGGGATTCTATCATAAGGGAAAAAGACGAATGCAATCTGAAGCACTTCTCAGAATATCTGCAGCATAAAACAAACAAAGATGATTTTTCAAAAAGCGATCACACAGGGGAAAAAATATGGGATGCCATGAAAAATCGAGGCAGGACGATATGAGAATTTTATTTTATAGGGGATTAGTACAAGGAGACATAAAATGTACAGGGATGATGGAATAAACTGGATAAAAGTTTTGCCAAATAGAAGAATATATATTTTTGGAGCAGGATTCAACGGAAACAGATTGTTGGAGAAGCTTAATGCGATAGGTAACTGTGAGGTTGCTGGATTTATAGATAATGATCCAAAGAAAGTTTATAATTTCAAGGCCGACACAGGTAAACAATTGAAATGCTTTCTGCTGGAGGATTATAAAAAGATAGAAGATAAGAATGATATTCTTATTCTTTCAACAGCAATTCCAGAGATAGGAAAACAATTGATTGAGAACCACATCTATCATTATGTGGCGTGGAATCAGATTGATTTTTCTACAGTAGGTGAGGAGCATTATAACGAGGATTACTTTTCGCTGCAGATCGAGTATGCCAGGATAGATTCAGAAACGGAAAAAGATTTTTTCCAGAGATATATCAAAGAAAAAGACTGTATTGCAGAATTTGGATGTGGGGGAGGTTTGTTATTAAGCAAACTGAAATGCCAGTCAAAGGTCGGGGTTGAAATTAATCCGGCTGCAGGTGGCCATGCAGAGAAACTCGGGATAAGGACAACTGGAAGCCTCGAGGATCTTGAGGACGAGAGCCTGGATGTCATTATTTCCTATCATGCGCTGGAACACTGTTTGAATCCATATGGGATTGTATCGGAAATGTATAAAAAGTTAAAGCCTGCCGGGAAATGTGTTTGTGTTGTCCCTTATGAACCATTGTCTTATGAATATTCGAAAAATGATGTAAGTCAACATTTGTATATCTGGAATCAAAGGACGCTGGGAAATCTGTTTAGGGCAGCCGGATTTTACATTAGGGAAACAGGGACAAGAGAGGTGGCCTGGCCAGTGAGATGGAGACATATGTACGATAAGAATACAGCAGACTGGTTTCACGCACTGTCTGTATTAGAATCAGACAGAACCGGCTACTTTAGTGTTTATGTGGTTGCGGAAAAATGAACAGAGGAATAACTTGAGAAGGAAGTGTTAAATGGTAATTGGAATTTTGAAAAAGCAATTGAAAACAGCATGTCATATAGGGATCATTTTTTTGATCGGTTTTCGATTTGCTTTATTTGTGGGGAAAAACAAGGATAAAACAATACAAAAATATAAAACATATTATCAAATGCTGGTATCATGGATGGATTTATTGGAAAGAGGAAAGTATTTAAGCAATTATCTGGAAAAATATGGATACAATAGAGTGGCTGTCTATGGAGGACATGATACAGGGAGGCATCTTGTAAAGCAACTACAGGGGACGAGAGTCTGCGTGGAATATATAATTGATCGGGATGGTTCATTGAAAAATAATAATTTTTTACCCATCTATCATCCAGATGATCAATTACCAAAAACAGATGCAATTGTTGTGACACCAATTTGGGATTATCAAAATATCAAAGAGAAATTATCAGCGAAAATCAGTTGTCCAGTTATTTCGCTGCAGGAAATCATTGAGGGAATGAAAGATGTATAGACTGGCAATCGTAGTTTTAAATTATCTGAATTATGAGGACACGATCGAATGTGTAGACAGCATATTAAAAATGCAATATCCAATATGTGGAATCGTTATTGTGGAGAATGGTTCTCATAATGCCTCACTGCGGATACTGAAAAAAACATATAAGGATATAGAACAGATTCGGATAATAAAGAGCAGGAAAAACAGAGGATACGCAAGGGGAAATAATATTGGAATTATTTATGCCAGAAAACATCTAAAAGCAGAATATGTTTTAATTGTTAATAATGATACCGTGATGATTGATAAAAATTATGTAAAGGGTCTGCTCAATAAATATGAACCGGGCGTTGGCGTAATAGGAAGTAGGATTCTGTTAAAGAATAATAAAGAACAGCCTCCCATGTTGTGCTATTTGGGGGTCCGGGATTCCATATTTCGATATGTGAACAGATTGTCGGAAAAATATGGAAGCAATTTTGATTTCCCGGAAACGGAGGGAAAGCCTGCGTATATTTTGCACGGATGTACGCTGCTGTTTACTCCGGATTTTTTTCGACGCTTTCAGGGGTTTTATAAGCGTACATTTCTATATTGTGAAGAGGCCGTATTATATCTTATGTGTCAATATAAAGGGTTGAGGCAGGTCTATGTGCCGGAAGTGAAGATATACCATAAAGAAGATCAGTCGTCTCTGATGAGCTTTCAGAATGATAAGACAGTTTTGAATAAATATACAGTCCAAAGCCAAAAATATGTAATTTGGTGGGCTGTAAAATATAGGATTCATTTGTTTTTTAAGCAGAGAAAAAGGTGTGTCTAAGATTGAGGAATATACAAAATGCAGAAAAAAGAACCGATGGTATCTATTATTGTACCAATATATAATGCAGAAAAATATTTATTCCATTGTATCGAAAGTGTTTTAAACCAGACATATAAAAATATTGAGGTAATTCTTGTGGATGACGGTTCCAGTGATAACAGTCTTAAAATCTGTATGGAGTACTCAAAAGCGGATGAACGGATAAGAATTATACAGGGCAGCCATCAAGGGGTGGTTTTGGCCAGAAAAAGGGGAGTAAAAGAGGCGAAGGGGGAGTACTGCATATTTGTAGACAGCGATGATTGGATAGACAAGTATCTGTTAGAATCTACGGTGCCCATGACAGAGGGCGGAAGTGTGGACATTGTAAATTATAATTTATGCAGTGTGGATAACTCTGGAGTAAGGCGCTGGAAATATACGGTTCCAGAAGGACGATATAAAAAAGAATCATTAAAGGGCATCTATGGGAAAATGATATTTGATTTTCAGTATGGCTGCCCGGGACTTATCCAGTCATTGTGTACGAAATTGATCAGAAAAGAAGTATTGTGGAGCTGTCTTAAAGACGTAGATCAAAGAATTACATTGGGAGAAGATGCAGCAGTCGCTTATCCCATGATGTTAAGGGCAGAAAAGGTTGTTGTGCTTCACAAAGCTTTTTATTTTTACAGAATACGTCCGGAATCCATGTGTCATTCAACGGATGATGAGATCTTCGCTAAAGTGTCTTTATTTCAGCAATATATGCAAAAGGTTTTTGGGAAATACAGTAAAGAATATCAGTTGGAAACTCAGCTGCGGGCCTATTTATTGAATTATATAACGAAAGGCATTAGAGAGATGTTTTCCATAAAGCTGGAAAATCTGTATCAGATGCCCATGGGGTTGTTATCCGGTACAGATAGAAGAATTGTACTGTATGGGGCGGGTAAAGTTGGTAAATCGTATTATAGACAATTGGCGAGAGAAGATAATGTCGATATTGTCGCATGGGTAGATAAGGGAAAAGCAGGTCAAAAAATATATGATCGTAGGATTGAGTCTCCAGGAATTATAAGCGGGATTAGATTTGATAAAATAATGATTGCAGTAAAAGACTGGGAGACTGCTGAAGAAATAAAAAGTGAATTAAAAAAGTTTGTTTTTCTGTCACAAATTCTATGGGATACGCCGCGGTCAAGCTGGTGGGAGAGGGAAATAGAACTTTGACGGGGCTGCCCTGATGACCAGGAATTCAGAATGGAGAACAATAAAAAATGTGCAAAGTGTCAGTTATTATGCCAGTCTATAACTCAAAAGAGTTCTTAAGCGTGGCGGTTGGAGGAATTTTAAGTCAGTCATACAGAGATTTCGAATTGATTTGCATAGAAGATGCCTCCACAGACGGTTCTGGTACTATACTTGCACAATATCAAAAAGGCGATCCTCGCATCCGCCTGGTCCGCCATAGTAAAAACATGGGAGCGGCCTGTTCCAGAAATGAAGGAATGGAACTGGCACGCGGCAAATACCTGTTTTTTGTGGATGCGGATGACGTGTTTGAAATGGATTTGTTGAAACGTATGGTTCAGACGGCGGAGCAAGAGCCTGTGGACATGGTATACATCAATTATGACATGTTTGAAGACGGAGAACTCTGTGATACTGATATACGGGGGAAATATTATCATTTTGGAAGATGTTTTTCTCAATATAACGAGATAAGAGCCTGCCCCAAAGAGTTGTTTAGGGCGATTCCACTGGCACCATACAGCAGATTATACTCAAGTGAATTTCTTAGACGAAATACATTGAGATTTCAAAATCTCAAAAGTTCTAATGACGTATATTTTGGAATTATGGCTACATTGTTGTCTCAAAAGATTGCTTTTTTGGAGGAGCAGGTAAACTTAGTCCATGTGCGGTCACATGGAGGAAAATATCGGATATCGAATATGAGGAATCCATATGATAATTTCAGGGCATATATTTGTTTAAAACAGGAAATGGAGAGATTACAATTATCAGATGGAGATATTGGGCTTATTCAGGAGCGATTTTTAAACAATACTTTGTGGGAATTGAAAGGCTATGATCCAAAACGAGGGAAGGAATTCTACCAATTTATCAACGCAGAAGGCCTGGAAAGGATGGGCTTGCTAAAAGAAGAGAGCTTGGTAAACCTGGATTTTGCTTACCGGAGCATCGCAGAGTCCTTTACCAAAAAAACATTTGAAAGCAAATGGTTTGAAGATGTTCCATGGTTTGCTTATCACCTTGAAAAATGGAAAACAAAGGTTACGGGGCTTTTTAGGCAAATGGCTGGACAGGGAAAGGAATGTGGGATTTGGGGGGCCGGAAAAAATGGCAGATTGCTTGCGGATTTCTGCATGAAACATAATTGCCGGTGCAGGGGCATCATTGATAATAAAAAAGAAAAATGGGGAGAAACACTCTGCGGTTATGAAATCTTTTCTCCTGAAGAATTATTGGAAATTGTGGATACGGTGATTATTTCAAATCAAAGATATTTTAATGATATCTATGATCAGATAAAAACCATACATAAAGGAATAGAAATGATCTCTTTGGATATGTACTTGCAGTATGAACAAGATTTATGTTCCAGTACGATCCTGGTTGCGGATTGAGAAAGATTGGCGTGGCTGTCCTTGTTGATAAAGTGGAGAGATATCTGCCCAAAATAAAGGAATGAGGTGAAACGATTTATGGACGGAAGCAGCTATGGTTTATCTGTGATTGTGCCGGTTTATAATGCGGAATCAACACTTCAGTCTTGTGTAGAAAGTATTTTAAAGCAATCCTACAGAAATTTTGAACTGATCCTGGTAGATGACGGCTCTACAGACAATTCGCCTGTTTTGTGCGATGAATATGCACAGCAGGACAGCCGGGTGACAGTCATACATATCAAAAATTCCGGGACTTTTCAGGCAAGAAAGCAGGGGGCGAAAAGGGCTGTCGGGAAAATTCTTACATTCTCGGATGCCGACGACTGGCTCGAAGAGAATACATTTGAAGCGGCCTTGCAGATCTTGTGTAAATATGATCCGGATATACTTGCCTATGCGTATGATTGTGGAGGCAGAGTGGAAAAGCATCTATATGGAGAAGGATTGTACTGTAAAAAAGAGATAAAAAACATAATCATTCCGGGAATGATGTATGATTTTTCTCACGGCAGAAGGAAACTGAATCCTTCCCTGTGCTGCAAACTGATAAAAAAACAGTTATTTGCAAAGGTGACAGAATCGGTAAAGGACAGGGTGACTCTTGGAGAGGATGCGCTTGTCACCTATCCTGCCGTATGTATGGCAGAAAGCATCTTTGTATGCAACAAGGCTTTGTATCATTACAGAGTCAACAGTTTTTCCTGTACGCAGACCTATCCTCTGGAAAGAATCCTAGAGATAAAGGCATTTCGGGATAACATGCTGCGGCTGTTTGACGGGATGGATCTACTGGATCAAATGAGATATCAGGTCGAAAATTACGTACGGTCATTTTTGGCGGTGATGGTGAGAAAGTGGTATGGAATGGAGCTTTCGCCGATTTTGTTCAGCTTCCCTTATAGACATGTATCAAAAGGGGCAGGTGTTCTGATTTATGGAGCCGGAGATGTGGGAAAATCCTATATCAATGAACTAAAACTCACTCGCTATGCAGAGATTGCAGGATGGGCCGACAGAAACTATGGCAGCATAAAAGAGTATAACAGTGTGGATGTACTGGCTCCTGAAACAATAAAAGAGAAACGATTTGATGTGTTGTTGATTGCGGTTTGGGAAGAAGACACAGCAAAAGCCATAGCGGCAGATTTGCTCAAGCTTGGAATTCCTGAGGAGAAGATTATGTGGAAAAAGCCGCTGCGGATAGTCTAGTTTTTGAGAGAGAAAATCTGGCTTGGATTAAGGGGGGATTTTCAGATGAATACAATCAGTATCATAGTTCCAATCTTTCGGGGAAGCTATTACATAGACGGTTTGATCAGACAGGCGGAGAGCTGCAGCGAAAAGCTATCCTGCGGGGGCCGTCTGGAGCTTGTATTTGTAAATGACGATCCATCAGAAAGATTGCCAGAGAGTTATCACTCGACTTTGATAGATATCAAAATTTTAAACACAGATATCAACCGAGGCATCCATGGAGCCAGAGTGAGGGGATTGGAGGCATGCCTCGGGGAATATGTATTGTTTCTGGATCAGGATGACCGGATTGCTCCGACTTATTTTTCCAGTCAGATGGAATGTATGGAAAATCATGACTGTGCGGTCTGCCAGCTGCTTCATGAAAAAAAGCGGTATTACAATACAGAATATCCCTTTAAAAAAATGATGACGAAGGAGTATATGCTGGAAAAAGGCTCACCGATCATTTCGCCGGGACAGGTGCTGCTTCGGAAAAAGGCGATACCGGAGATATGGAGGAAAGAAATTCTTGTAAATAACGGAGCAGATGATTTTTTCCTGTGGCTTTGTATGGCAGCATCAGGAAGCTCATTTGCGTTAAATGAAGAGATTTTGTTTGAACATATGGTTCGATATGACAATACTTCATGGAATTCTTATCGTATGCTGCGCTCTGAAGAGGAGATGGTATACCTCTTAAAGAAAAACCGTCTCTTTTCTGAGGAAGAGGCAGGAAAGCTTGAAAAAATGCTGCGGGATATACAGAGAAAAAGGCAGGAGAATTTAGATAAGTTCCGAAAAATGTTTTATGTTTTAAAGGATTTGTCCATGGCAGAAGAAAATGACCTGGAACACTGTCTGGAAAAGAAGGGGTTATACAATATTGCCCTTTACGGCGGCGGGTATCTGGGAAAGTATATTTTGAAGAAACTGGAAAAGGGCAGAATAAAAATTCATTACATCATTGATCAGAATGCAGCCTTTCTGGAACTGGGGTATCCGGCTTTTACACTGGAAGAAGAACTGGAAGAGGTGGATGCAGTGATTGTTACTCTGGTACAGAAAGAGGAAGCAGTTATCAATGGATTGAAAAAAAAGCTGAGAGCAGTGATTGTTACCGTCAGAGAGCTGGCGACAGAGCTCGGACAAGAGGAGATCATATGGTAAAGGTGTCGGTTGTTATCCCTGTCTATAACACAGAACGCTACCTCAGACGATGTCTGGACAGTGTACGGGCACAGACATTGGAGGACTTGGAGATCATCTGTGTGGATGACGGTTCCACTGATTCCAGCCCGTATATTTTGCGGGAGTATGGAGAAAAAGATAAAAGAATCCATCTGATTTATAAAGAAAATGGAGGAGTAGTGTCGGCACGAAATGCCGGGATAAAGGCGGCTGCAGGGAGATATATTGGTTTTGTGGACAGTGATGACTGGATAGAACCACAGATGTATGAAAATCTGTATCTGCATGGGATTGAGAGCAAGGCGGATATGGTAAGCAGCGGCTATTTTTTAGAAGGAAATTACATAACCGTACATTATGATGACGTTCCGCCAGGTTTTTATGATGACATGAAAATGGATTTTCTGAGAGAAAATGCGATTTTTAATTGGAAAACAAGAGAGGTTGGTGTTCGGGGCAGTTTGTGCTGTAAACTTTTTTTAGCAGAACCATTAAAAAGAATCCATGCACAGATTCCAGACAAGCTTTCTATGTCAGAAGATAAAATGTGCGTATTATCTTATCTGCTGGACAGTGATAGAGTGTATATTATGAAGGAAGCATTTTACCACTATATCATCCATGAGGATTCGGCGGTGCATACCCCGAATCCTCGCTACCTGGAAGCAGTCAACGCTGTCTACCAATATATTATCAGATTGTATGACCATCCGGCATTCACAAAAGCCATGCGGACGCAGGCAGAATTATATATTACAGAAATGTTGTACAAAGGGATTAATTCCCGCATGGGATTTGAAAACCAGAACTTGCTGTGGCTTGACTCATATTGGCTTGAAAAAATGCCGCAAGACTTCAGGGTGGTTTTGTACGGAGCCGGGGAACTGGGAGAGGCTTACAGGCGGCAGATGAGATTCCGGAAAGACCTTGTGTTTGAGGCATGTGTGGATGCGGCATGGGAAAAGCTCACAGGAGCGGCTATGCAGGTGTGTCCGCCAGAGAGACTGCTGGAACTGGAATATGATGCGGTGGTGATCACGATAAAAAATCCACAGAAAGCGCAGGAAGTGAAAAGCAGCCTGGTGGCTCTGGGAATATCGGAAGAAAAGATCCGATGGTATGAACAAAAAGAAATTTTCTGGAAATATGCGGAGGTAAACGGTTGGATAGGATCAGATTGAAAAAACTGGAGGAGCCGGATATCGAGCTGATTGAAGGCAGGGCATTGTACTGTTATGAGAAATCCGAGGCGTATTTATCAGAATTAAAGGCAGAGTTTCCCGTGCTGATAGAAAAGCTTGCCGGAATTGTAGATGATAATAAGCGAAATCAGGGAACCTTTTGCTGGGAGGGACTCTGCATTCCGGTGGAAGATTCTTCCTGGCTTTTTCGGATAGACTGGACCAAATCGGTTCTCCTCATCACGAGTGATTACCATAGAGAGGCTTATGAAAAGTTGAGTGAAACGCTGCCATTGTCCGGAGGTGGGGGAACCATTTATTATTATGCGGACAGAGAAACGGAAATAGAGATGGACTACCGGGAAAAATACAAAGATACTGAACTGGAGAATATTATCTTGTTCCGCAGCGGCCCTTGCGCGTCTTCCTATGTAAAAGGTATGGATTTTGCGGATAATGCCAGGGCGCTTTTTGAATATATGCTGTCAAAGAATCTGAATGAGAGATATGAACTTGTCTGGCTGGTAAAAGATCCGGAAGAATTTATCCGTTTCAGAGAAATGAAAAATGTGACCTTTCTTTCGTTTGACTGGTCCGTATCGGAGATTCCTGAAGAGCAGACGCGCTATTACCGGGCACTCTGCCTTGCCAGATATATATTTTTTACGGATGCCTATGGCTTTGCCAGAAACAGCCGTCCAGATCAAATCCGGGTTCAATTGTGGCATGGATGTGGATTTAAGACCAGAGTGAATTTTGTACGATGCGAAAAACGATACGAGTTTACTACAGTGATCAGTGACTTGTATGCGAACATTCATCAGGATATTTACGGACTTCGCAAAGATCAGACGTTGGTAACCGGATATGCAAAGGAAGACTGGCTATTCCATCCTGCGGCGGCTGCATTGGAGAAGCTGAACATTCCCGCAGCAGGCAGCTGTATTTTCTGGCTGCCCACCTTTCGAACGGCGAAAAGCAGTCTGATGCAGCTGAATGAATATGCCTTAAAAGGGGAGACGGGGCTTCCACTTGTCGTTACATATGAAAAAATGGAGGAGTTGGAACAGCTGTTGGAAGAGCTGGATACAGTGCTGCTCATAAAGCTCCATCCTTTTCAGGCCCGGGAACAGGTGGGGCAGATCCATATGGAACATATCTGGCTTTTGGATAATGACCTTCTTGCGGACATGGATATCCAGATCAATGAGCTTTTGGGTCATGCAGATGGATTGATCAGCGATTACTCATCCGCTGCCGTTGACTATATGCTGCTCGACCGGCCGATCGGTTTTACACTTGATGATGTGGAGGAGTATAAAAAAAGCCGGGGGTTTGTGTTCGACAATATCAGGGAATGGCTTCCAGGGGCTGAGCTCTTCTCGTTTGAACAGCTTTGCACATTTATAAAAGATACGGCCACAAATCAAGATCCTCATAGAGAAAAGCGGCAGAGGCTTGTGGATATCATGCACAAATATGGGGATGATCAGAATTGTCGGAGAATTGTGGAAGCGCTGCATATTTGATTCCGATGGCAGACCAGCACATTAAAAGCCAGAGAAAAATACAATTGAAAGCCCCCGGCGGATGTGATATGATTGAAAAAATAGATTTAGCGGTGTGATTTGGGAGCAGGACATCGTCCGCACAGGAAAATAGAAGGAGCCAGCATGAGACTTTATTATAAGAAGCAGTACCTGACGGCCCTGGAGAGGCTTTCAGAGGTACAGACAGAGATTGTCAATCTGATAGAAAAGAAGCAGTCCCAGGAGGCTGCAGATATACTGGAGCAGTGCCAGCAGGAGGCGATCCGCATCGGGACGGCGGTTGAGGAGTCTGAAGGGGAAGGGACGGAGGCTGTACACAGTCTGGAGCAGTACTGTGAACTGATCTATCAGCTTTATGAAGAGGTGCTGCAGGGAGCGACTGTCAATGGAAGGCAGCGGGTGAAGAAGCTGCAAAAGCTTTTGCAGAAAGCGGAAAGCAGTTTGAGGCATGAGATTCGGACACAGAAGGAGGCAGTATTTCTGCCCTACAAGGCATCCATGTGGGATTCCTTGGAATCCGTATGGAAGGTAGCCAATGAGGATCCGGACTGCAATGCGGTGGTGGTGCCGATCCCCTATTATGACAAGAATCCAGACGGAACCTTCCGGGAAATGCACTACGAGATTGACCAATTTCCTGCCGATGTTCCGGTGGTACATTATACGGTTTACGATTTTGGGAAGAACCATCCGGATAAGATTTTCATCCACAATCCTTATGATGACGGAAATTATGTGACAAGCGTTCATCCGTTTTTCTTCTCTGAGAATCTGAAACGATATACAGATGAACTGATCTATATTCCCTACTTTATTCTGAACGAGATCGACCCGTCCAACGAGGAGGCTGTGAAGGGGATGGAGCATTTCTGCATGACGGCGGGAGTGGTCAACGCGGACCGGGTGATCGTGCAGTCAGAGGCCATGAAGCAGATTTATGTGAATGTGCTGTCAAAGTATTTGGGAGAAGAGAAACGCCCTTACTGGCAGGAGAAAATACTGGGACTTGGTTCCCCGAAGGTGGACCGGGTGTGCAATCCAAGAAGCGAAGACCTGGAGCTGCCAGAAGAGTGGGAAAGGTTGGTCCAGACAGAGGCCGGAGCCCGAAAAAAAATAATTTTTTATAATACCAGCGTGAGCGCACTTTTACATCACGGGGAAGATATGCTTGCCAAGATGGAGGAGGTGTTTCGGGTGTTTGAGGAACACCGCGATACAGTGACGCTTCTGTGGCGCCCCCATCCTTTGATTGAGGCTACACTGACCTCTATGCGCCCGGCGCTGTGGGAGACTTATGAAGGGATGGTGCAGAAATACCAGGCGGCAGGATGGGGAATCTACGACGATTCCGCCAATATGAACCGGGCCATAGCGGTAAGCGACGGTTATTATGGAGACTGGAGTTCCATTGTGTGGCTCTATCAGAAGACAGGGAAGCCGATTATGATACAGGACTGTGCAGTCCGGGAGGGAACCCATTAAAAATTCCGCTTTGCAAGTCCCACAGCCCTTGAATAATAGGATAAACTGTGGTATGATATCCAAGTATCGGCTTTGGGGCTTATCTGCTTTCAGGTGGTAGTCTACAGCCGGAATTTGCAGGGAAAGGGATTTATCATTATGAGTCAGCAGAAGGTAGATAAGTATAAAGAGCAGAAAGCAAAAAGAAAAGAACTGGTTGAGAAGGAACGGAAACAGCGGAAGCGCATGAAGGCGCTGGTGATCGCTGTTGTGCTTGTGGTTGCGGCCGGAGTGGGGACGGGGATCGGTTTTACCATCCGCAACCAGTATTTGAAGATTCAGAATTCAAAGCCGGATTATTCCAGCAGTTCTCTGGTGCTCCAGGATATGGCAGGTATTTTGGCAGAGGAGACGTCAGAGGCAGCCGGTGAGAACGGCGGGGAAGAATCAGGAGAGACAAAAGATGCCGGAGAGACGGAAGCGGTAAAAGAGACGGAAGCCGCTGACGGGACAGAGAATTAAACAAGCGGAGGGAGCAGGCGTGTTCCCTCCGCTTGTACGTGATAAAATCAAATTTTTTTCACGGTTATAACACAGTTTTATCACATTTTACTGGTATTCTAAGGTCATTGAAGAGAAGAACAGCCAGAACAGATATCAGAGAAAGGAAAAGATAATATGAACGATTATTATGGAAATGATAATTCTCAAAACGAATACGGGAAAGAAACAGGTTCCAATTCATCCGTATATACTTATATTCCAACGGAGCCCATAGAGCCGGAAACCATCAAAAAACGGGAAAAGAAGAAAAAAAGAGGTGGCGGCGGTTTCTGGAAGAAGCTGGGCGTGTTTCTTCTGTGCGGCGTGCTCTTTGGCGGCGCAGGGGCGGGCGCCTTTATCGGGGTCATGAAGATCAGCGGCTATGAGAAAAAGCTTCAGGATGCGGTGGATGCGGCCAACCGTCCGGCGGAGACGAAGGTGGCAAAGGTGGAGCAGGCAGAGACGACTCCCACCAGCACGGGAGGAGCCGTCTCTTCCGGAAACGCCGTCGCCGATGTGGCGGAGAATGCTATGCCCTCTATCGTGGCCATTACCAACACCCAAATGTATGAAAGCAACGGCTGGGATTACTTTTTCTACGGAGGCGGAAACCGGGAGATGAGCGGAAGCGGCTCTGGGATCATTGTAGGGCAGAATGAGACAGAGCTTCTGGTAGTGACCAATTATCATGTGATTGCCGGGGCGGATTCTCTGACTGTGACTTTTACAGACGGGAATACAGCAGAAGCCCAGGTGAAAGGAACTGCGGAGGACAATGACCTGGCGGTGATCGCCATTCCCTTAGATTCCATGGATAAAGACACCTTGGGTGCCATCAAAGTTGCGACCATGGGCGATTCCAATAGTCTGCGGGTGGGCGACGAGGTGATCGCCATCGGAAATGCCCTTGGTTACGGGCAGTCATTAACCTATGGACATGTCAGCGCCCTGAGCCGGGAAGTGACCATTGACAATAAGACGCTTACCCTGCTCCAGACGGATGCGGCCATCAACCCAGGAAACAGCGGCGGCGCCCTGTTGAATATGAAGGGAGAGCTGATTGGGATCAATGCGGCGAAATATTCCAGCGAGGATGTGGAAGGCATGGGCTTTGCCATTCCTGTATCAGAAGCCCAGGATATCATCTACAGCCTGATGACAAAGCAGACCAGGACTGTGGTGGATGAGGAGGATGCTTCCTGGCTGGGGATCAACGGCGTGGATATGAACGGGAATGATGCAAGGCAGTATAATATGCCGGAGGGCGTGTATATCTACAGCATCGTTGAGGACGGCCCGGCAGCGGCTTCAGAACTCATGGAGCGGGATATCATTACGGCAATTGAGGGCAGCAGAATCTCTTCCATGAACGAGTTAAAGAATATGCTTTCCTATTATGCGGGCGACACGCAGATAGAGCTGACTGTACAGAGGTTGGAAAATAATGAGTATGTGGAGAAAAAGCTCTCTGTTACTCTGGGATATCGGAGAGACTACCAGGGACAAAGTGAGACGGAAGTCCCGGAGCAGAATAGATAAATAAGAAAAGAAAGAAGCACAGCCTGCGGTGTCTGGGGGAAGGACGCTGCAGGCCCTTTGCATTTTCTGGTTGTTCCGGAAGGTTCATAAAAAGTTTACTTGTCCCATATCTACATCTCATATATAATAGTAATGTTAGGGCCAAAAAGCCTGTTGATCCCCATATCTATAATGGATCGAGAATGCAAAAAAGAGGAGAATTCCATGTCAGATAATTATAATGAAACCAAGGAAAATGAAGATTTGCAGGAAGAAAAACCGGAGGATGAATACGAGAGGGTCTGTTTTGTATGCAGAAGACCAGAGAGCCGGACGGACAAAATGATCACCATGCCGGGAAATATCAGCATTTGCCCAGAATGCATGCAGAAGGCCTTTGACAGTTTTGAACAGAATGGTTCGATCTCAGGATTCAATTTTCCCGGGCTTGGCGGTTTTTCCGGATTGGGGAATCCATCCGGGAACAGGAAGGGTTCCGGAAAGAACAGCCTTTCCGAAAACAGTGATGCCTCTGGGGATGATTCATCCAAAGACGGTGATTCCTCTGGAAACAGCCAAACTTCTGGAAACGGACACTCCGCCACACTTGACCTGTCCTCCCTTTCCAATCTGCCGGGAGTGGGATTTATCAATTTGTCGGATCTGATCGGAGGAGAGCGGGAGATCCCTCAGAGGCAGAAGTTAAAAAAGAAGAAAAAGGAAAAAAAGGAAAAAGTCCCATTTGACAGGAAGGCCATCCCTGCGCCCCACGAGATCAAAAGGATGTTAGACGAGTATGTCGTGGGACAGGATCAGGCCAAAAAGGCCATCTCTGTGGCTGTGTACAATCATTACAAGCGGGTGGCTTCCGATAATGGAGACGGGGTAGAAATTGAGAAATCCAATATGCTGCTTTTGGGGCCTACAGGAAGTGGGAAGACTTATCTGGTGAAGACTTTGGCCAGACTTTTAAATGTGCCCCTTGCCATTGCGGATGCCACATCACTGACAGAGGCAGGTTACATTGGGGATGATATCGAGAGTGTGGTGTCCAAGCTTCTCCAGGCTTCCGGAAACGATGTGGAGAAGGCAGAGCAGGGGATTATCTACATTGATGAGATTGACAAGATTGCCAAAAAACGAAACACCAACACCAGAGATGTGAGCGGAGAATCGGTGCAGCAGGAGCTCCTTAAGATGCTGGAGGGCAGCGAGGTGGAGGTGCCGGTGGGGTCCAACAGCAAAAATGCCATGGTGCCCATGACAACAGTCAATACCAACAACATCCTCTTTATCTGTGGAGGAGCCTTTCCGGAGCTGGAAGAGATCATCAAGGAACGTCTGACCAAAGAATCGTCCATCGGTTTTCGGGCGGAGCTCAAAGATAAATATGACAAGGATGAGAATCTTCTGTGTAAGGCAGAGGTGGAGGATCTGAAAAAATTCGGTATGATTCCGGAGTTTCTTGGACGGCTTCCGATCCTTGTGTCACTGGAGGCGCTGACCAGGGAATTTATGGTGCGGATCTTAAAAGAGCCGAAAAATGCCATTCTCAGACAGTATGAAAAGCTGCTCCAGATGGACGAGGTCCAGCTTGTCTTTGAGGATGATGCATTGGAGTCCATTGCAGAGAAGGCCATGGAACGCCACACGGGAGCCAGGGCGCTCCGGGCAATCCTGGAGGAGTACATGCTGGATATCATGTATGAGATTCCCAAAGACGACAACATCGGACGGGTGACAATCACCAAGGCATATATTGAAAAGACGGGAGGTCCGCTGATCGACATGCGGGGAGTCATGAGGCTGGGAGTTCAGGCATAAACTAATATGATAAACTTTGAAAGCCTGAATATATGAAAAAAACCACAACAGACAGAGTAGAAGAAGGGATTTTGCAGAAGGCAGCTTTGCAGGAAGAGGAGCCTTCCGAGGAGACAAAAGAGTGCAGAGAACGGATCTTGTCAGAAGATTATGAGGATTTTATTTTTCCATCTGACCTGTATGAGACAGATACGGCTCTGCCAAGGCTCTTCTGTGTGGAGCAGGCGACGGACACCACGGCAGTGATTCACGTGAGTAAAGAGCTTCTTCCGCCTCTGTCAGTCCAGTTTTACAATTATGCGGCGATTCCCAGACTTTATGGTCTGACGGATGTCACCAATATGGAAGCGTCTGGGATCTTGCGGGCCAGGAATCAGCCGGTGCTGAGCCTGGATGGCGAGGGTGTACTGATCGGTCTGATTGATACGGGAATTGATTATGAAAACCAGGTGTTCATGGACCAGGCCGGCAAAACCAGGATCTTACGGATCTGGGATCAGACCATACAGACAGGGAGACTGCCGGAGGGATTCCAGTATGGAAGCGAATATACGAAGGAGGAGATTGACGAAGCCATTGCATCACCGGAGGGCCTTTCGCTGGTACCCTCAGTGGATGAGGACGGCCATGGCACCTTTCTTGCTTCCATAGCGGCGGGAAGCGACCTGCCAGAAGAAGAATTCACAGGAGCGGCGCCAAAGGCTTCCATTGCCATGGTAAAATTAAAGCCGGCCAAGGAATATCTGAGAAAGTATTTTTTAATCAAAGAGGGGGCCACTGCCTATCAGGAGACAGATCTGATGATGGGAGTCCGTTACCTGACGAAACTGGCCAGGAAGCTTTCCATGCCCCTGGTAACTCTGATTGGGGTGGGAACCAACTGGGGAGACCATGCGGGAAATGCCCCTCTTGGCTGCATGCTGAATACGGCGGCAAAACAGCTTGGCAATGCGGTGGTGATCGCGGCAGGAAACGAATCCAATCGGGGGCATCATTATTTTGGCAGAATCAGCGCCCAAGGCGGGAGCGATTATGTAGAAATCCGCATTCCCCAAAATGAGAATGGGATTACTATGGAGCTTTGGGCAGAGGCTCCGGAGGTTTACAGTGTGCAGATTCTCTCTCCCACAGGAGAAAGTACCGCGCGGGTGGTGCCCCGGCTGAACTTAAACAGCGTGTTCCAGTTTACCATGGAGAAGACTGTGATCTATGTGGATTATCAGTTGATCGAACAAGAATCGGGAAGCACCGTGGTGCGTATGCGTATGGCGGACCCGACTCCCGGAATCTGGACTCTGGTGGTTTATAACGAAGAATATACGGATGGACGTTTTCATATCTGGCTTCCCATGGAGGGATTTTTGGAGGAGGACACAGCATTTCTCCGGCCAAATCCGGATACGACGCTGACTGTGCCCTCGTCGGCAGAGGGACCCATCACCTTTGGGGCAGACAATCACAGACAGAACAGTTTATATATTCATTCCGGGAGAGGCTACACCAGAACTGACCGGATCAAACCAGATCTGGTGGCTCCGGGAGTGGACATTTACGGGGCGCTGCCGGGAGGAGGGTTCGGCACGCGCAGCGGGACCAGCATAGCGGCGGCTCACGGAGCGGGCGCGGCGGCCCTTCTCCTGCAGTGGGGGGTCCTGCAGGGAAATTACAGAGGGATGAGGAATAAGGATATCAAAAGTCTGATGATACGGGGCGCGATCAGAAGCAGAACTGCCTCCTATCCAAACCGGGGCTCCGGCTACGGCGCCCTGGACGTGTTCCATATTTTTGAAACCATATCACTTTAGGCCAAATAAGGAATGGAAAAACCTTAAAAAAGGTTACAAAAATGTGGTTTATGGACAGAAAAATCCTGTGTTACCATGAAAATGGAACACAGGGTTTTTGTTGTATTGACAAGAGGTAGGAATATGATTAGAAAATCCGATACAAGAAGTGGTTGCCATGCTCTTCAAAAAAGTGTATGATAGAGAAATAGCAAAAGGAAAGGGAGTTTTACCTGATGGGGGCAGGGGGAATCGTGGTGTCGATCAGGAATAAGGAGGATTTGCCTATGGAAAAAAAATTTGTGCCGGTCATTGAAGGTCATCTCAGGAGCCATATGGTGCTTTTGCCGGAGATTATCGAAGAAGTCAGTGGGATCCGTATTTTCGGAAAACTGATTAAGTCTCTGGTGTTTACGACAGATATTGCAATCATCAGGAATTGTAATGCCAATGCGGTTATGGCAGTGTATCCCTTTACGCCGCAGCCGATCATTACTCATGCGCTGATTACTTCATCGGATCTTCCGGTATTCTGCGGAGTGGGCGGCGGGACGACTACCGGAAAACGAGTGACCAGCCTGGCTGAAGATGCGGAGTTCCAGGGCGCTCATGGAGTGGTGGTGAATGCGCCGACCCCCAACGAAACGCTGGAGTATCTGAGAAAAAAAGTAGAAGTTCCTATTGTGATCACAGTGGTATCAGAAAAAACAGATATTGGAAAACGGCTGGAAAGCGGAGCCTCTATTCTGAATGTATCGGGGGCAGATAAGACTCCACAAATCGTGGCAAAAATCAGAAGTGAATTCCCGGAAGTGCCGATCATCGCCACTGGAGGGAATACAGAGGACAGTATCAAGAGGACCATCGATGCAGGCGCCAATGCCATCACCTATACTCCGCCCACCAACGGCGAGATCTTTAAAGATATGATGAATAAATACCGACAGGAAAAATATATTATTTAATATTCTGTAAAAAGGCCATAAACGGCGGTCAGAATCCCGCCGATGAAAATAAAGAAATCTGCGATATTAAAAATAATATTGCGGATTTTTTTTGCGCCTTTTCCTTCTCTCTTTGGGAGCGCCAGGTAATCCACCACATAGCCGCGGAAAAAACGGTCGTATAAATTAGAAGCAGCTCCGCCCAAAAGGAAAGAGAACCCAAGCTTTCCGACAGCTTGTGCTGCGGCTGTGCGGCCTCTGCTCTTTTTAAAAAACAGTCGAAGAGACCAGAGGCAAAGGGGGAAAAAGATCAGGAAACAGACCAATCGTACAAGTTTGGGGTGGCGGTCAAGACGGTTCAGCGCAAAACCATAATTATGATGCCTTTTCAGGATGAAGCCGCCTGTAAGCCGGATGGGAAAGACGGCTTCATCCTGCGCTTCGATCTGTTTTTTGATAAAAAGATCCAGACCGAAAATGCACAGGGCGAAAAGCAGATAGATCATAAAAGCCTCCCTTTTAAGGTGTTGGGAAAGGTGAAAATTTTTATAAGGTGGCTGCCAGCTCTTTTACATAGGCGGCGACAGAATCATGGAGGTCTTCTCTGTGGAGAGCAAAATCCAAGGTGGCCTGGATGAATCCGAATTTATCTCCCACATCGTAGCGATGTCCCTCAAAATCATAGGAATAGACAGCCTGGGCGTACATCAACCGCTTGATGGCGTCTGTAAGCTGGATTTCTCCTCCGGCGCCCACCCCCTGAGTCTCCAGGTAATCAAAAATTTCCGGTTTCAAAACATAACGGCCCAGAACAGCCAGATTGCTGGGAGCGTCCTTTAAATTGGGCTTTTCTACCATATCATAGAGCTTTTTCAGCCGGGACTCCTCGGAAAACTGATGGATGGAAGGAGCAACAATGCCATACTTATGAACCTGGCTGTCCTCCACCTGCTGGACGCCAACCACAGAGGCTCCCATTTTTTCATAGGCATCGATGAGCTGCTTGAGAGCCGGCTTTCCGCCTTCATTGACAACCACATCATCCCCTAGAAGAACAGCAAACGGCTCACTTCCAATGAAGGATTTTGCACAGAGGATGGCATGGCCTAACCCCTTGGGCTCCTTCTGGCGTACATAATAAATATTGGCCAGGCCGGCAATGTGGTCGATCAGGTCAGCCTCAGCCTGCTTGCCGGATTCTAGAAGTCTGGCCTCCAGCTCATAATTTTTGTCAAAATGGTTTTCCATACAGTGTTTGTTGGAGTTGGTAATAATCAGAATTTCTTCAATGCCGCTCTCCACTGCTTCCTCCACAATATACTGGACTGTGGGAATGTCTACAATAGGAAGCATCTCTTTCGGAATAGCCTTGGTGGCAGGGAGAAAACGGGTGCCTAGCCCGGCAGCCGGAATTACAGCTTTCTTAACAGGTACTTTTTTCATGACAAAACTCCTTAATTTAATAATGATTGACAAGAGGAAACGTCACAAATGCTTTTGTTGTTCACCATAAGTCTATCATAACAGTAGCGGTAGGAAAAGTAAAGGTAAGGTTTTCTGAAATAAAAATCATTTTAATTCAAAAATGTCCTTGACAAACCATATTCTGGTATGCTATATTAAAACCCGCGACGAGAAAAGCTAAAAAATCAGCAAAAAAGTCGTGAAAAAAAGTTAAAAAAGTTGTTGACAAAAAATGACAACTGTGCTAGACTACAGAAGTTGTCGCTGAAAACAACAAAGAGAACAAAACACAGAACCGTGACAACTGAACAGAATATTCCAACCCCTGAAGTTACTTTAAAAAAAGAAGATTCAGAGAACCGGCCTGAAGCAGTTTAAAGACTGAAGAGGGCCAACCTAACAACAGTAAACGGGATAGAAAAAGAGCTGA
>JAAWBT010000049.1 GCA_022792835.1 Lachnospiraceae bacterium
GGCACAGATACGGCAGCATACGCCCTGCTCGCCGAACTTACAATGAGGTGTCTGGTTTTTCACCCTGATCTGCCAGGCGTCTGCGCCTACCTTTGCGCCTGTCTCCAGGAGTCTGGCTGTTGCGGCTTCAAACTCCTCTACGGTTGTTAACTTAAAGTCTCCCATTCATAAACCTCCTTAAAATTTAACCCGCCCGAAAAGACGGGCTTTTGTTTCCTAAGAATGTAACACTTTTTCTACTGCCCTGACCAGAGCCGTCCGTACCGGAGAGTCTTCCGGCAGGTTTACTGACGTGGGTTTCCCCTCGCAATCCAGCTCATATACATCCTCGCTGTGAGGAACGACGCCGATCAGGTCAAGGTCCTGATTCCCAATCTCCTCCCGGATGCCGTCGTTTAGTTCCCCCTTTGGCGCCCGGTTCACGATCAGTCCCATAACCTTTGGATTCAATTTGCATTCTTTTACCAGCTTCGCAATCCTGCCGACAGCCTGAATTCCTCTCCTGGAACAGTCACTCACCAAAATGACCGCATCCACATGAGGAAGAATCCCCCGGCTGATGTGCTCCATCCCGGCCTCATTATCCACAACAATATACTGGTACTGACCGGAAAGTCTGGCAACCTGGGCCGTCAGAAGCCCATTCACATAACAATAGCAGCCAGAGCCCTGAGTCCGTCCCATCACAAGCATGTCATAATCGTCCTCTTCCACCAATGCGGAATTAAACCGGAACGCCGCATAGTCCTGTTTGGACATCCCGGCTGGAATGGGACTGGGGTCCGTCATCTCTGCCTTGGCGATCTCCTCCCGGATATCGCCGAGAGTTGCCTCCACTTCCACGCCCAGCACTTCATTCAGGTTAGAATTGGCATCCGCATCCACAGCCAGAATCGGCCCCTTCTCCTTCTCACAAAGATATTGGATCATCAGACCGGTAAGAGTCGTTTTTCCGACGCCGCCTTTGCCTGCAACTGCAATCGTATAGGCCACTTGAAAGCCCTCCTTTATGTCACAAAAATTTATAGAAAACGACATAATTTTTCCTCATGGCGTTTCCTGCTGATTGATAACCTCTCAGTCCCCCGGTCCGTCACGCTTCTTCACCATTGGCTCAGTCAGTTTCCCTGCCATACCCCCTACCTCCTATTCCTGTATTTTCATTGATAAATGCATAACACAATTAATCTGTACAGCGGATCTTGACCACACTGCCGGCCAAATCCACTTCCGTCAGGGAGCCCTGTACCTTCATTTCTTTTCCGATGATGTCATATAAAGTGATCACACCGCCATCAATGAGGATTTTGCTTACATTTTTGAGCAGAAGAGTCTCATCCTCTTCCTGCCTTTTCCCGTAAACTGCCGCAAGACACATAGCTGCTTTCCACCTCCTCACCGTCTATCCTGGGGACACTAATGTTTCAACAAAGAAAGGGCGACATTCAGACGCACATTTCCGCTTTCAAACTCGGAAACCGCCTTGTCAAGCTGCTCTGCCGCCTCGGTTTTCCCCTGCTCTTTAAGCTTCTTCGCAAGATCCATAAGCTCCAGTGCATGATGCTTGTTGTGATCTGCCATGTAGGTGACCAGAGCGATGGTCTCTGCCTCTGCGTCCGCACATCCGCCGCAGCCTTCACACCCCTCACCATGGCAATGGTCATGACCGTGATCATGGGTATGTCCATGACCTTCTCCATGCGGATGCTCGTGATTTTCTTCCTCGCCTTCCCTGTGAACATGCTCATGGGAATGTTCAACTGTGTGGGCATGGGTATGTGTGTGATGACTGTGAATCACATTTCCATGTTCGTCCGTAACGACGTGCATTTTGCAACCTCCTTTCTTTTTTCCAGGTATTGGTCAAATTTCTGTTAAATTTTTAATTATATCTATCTTATTATACATGCTCTGGTAATATTAATCAAGAGCATTTCCCTTTTTTTAGGGGATTTCTGACAATGTTCACAAAAAAATACAAAATATTTTTCACCAACATCTAGTGGTTTCTGTCATTTCCCGCAGCAGTGCTTGTATTTCTTCCCACTGCCACAGGGACAGGGGTCATTGCGGCCGGTCTTCTTTCCCTTTACAATGGTCGTGGAAGATTTCTGTTCTTTATAAAGCTCTTTTTGACGCTCTTCGCTGAAAATATCATTCCACTGAGGCAGGCCGTAAAGCCAGTCTGCTTTGGCGGCGACCATGTTTTTATAAAGAAGCTCCTTGTCAAAGCCCAGATTGACAGGAGTATCCTCCTCCATGGTATCAATCGGATTTTGTTCTTTTAAGCTGTCATTGATTCCGTCTAAAAATCCCGTCATGATCATCAGTTCTACATCATATTTTTCCGCAAGCTCCTTCACAGTCCCGCTGACCACTTCGTCCGGCGCCGAAAGAAGCTTCTCATAAATTCCTTTTTCCAAATTAAAATAATTGCCCCAGAAATAATTGCTCTGCTGAGAACTCATCTGTGTCTCATAAGCCATTTTTCTCCACTGTTCCAAAAGTGCCATTGTGTTCCCTTCCTTTATCCTATAAAATTTTACGCCTGAAAAGACCAACTTGTCTACTGATTATTATATCCGAATATACCGGTTTCTGGCAATAAAAATTTCCCGTGAATTTATGAATTTTTCAAAAACTTTCGGCCTTCAAAATTATTTCTGACCACCAAGACCTGCACATAAAATACCGGGCTGCAGATGAAAACCTGCAGCCCGGCATTCTTCACTCATCGGTTTGCCGTAATATTCACTTAAATTCCGGCCTGTTTCAAAAGCTCCGGCACTTTGGCCTCCCAGCCAAGCGCCATGATATGTACGCCCTGGCAGTAAGGTTTACATGCTTTGATGATACGGGCGGCGATCTCCACACCGGTGATACCGGCCTTGGTCTTTTCTTTGTCTGCTTTCAGCTCCTCGATCATCTCATCCGGAACATGGATTCCAGCCACATTGTTGTTCATGAATTTTGCCATTCCGGCAGATTTGGGAATGATGATTCCCACCTGAACCGGCTTGCCAAACTGTTTTGCTTTCTCCATAAACTGGATGAACTTCTCCGGTTCAAAAACAGCCTGGGTCTGGAAATAATCGCAGCCTGCCGCAACCTTGCGCTCCATTTTCGCAAGCTGTGCGTCTACAGAATCGCTGCAGGGGGATACCACTGCGCCTTTTGCAAATTTCGGAGGTTCGCCCACCAGCTCGTTTCCGCCAAGGTCCACGCCGGACTCCAACTGTTTCACCGTATGGATCAGAGATACGGAATCCAGATCAAATACAGGCTTTGCCGCCTTGTGGTCGCCAAGCTTGGTGTGGTCGCCGGTCAAAAGCAGCAGATTCTCGATTCCGAACATCGCTGCGCTTAAAAGGTCGGACTGGAGAGCGATGCGGTTCCTGTCACGGCAGGTAAGCTGGAAAATGGGTGTCAAACCCTCATCTTTCAGAGCCTTGCAGGTTGCCAGAGAGCCAAGGCGCATAACGGAGGACTGATTATCGGTCACGTTTACTGCCGTGATGCCGCTCAGATAAGTTTTCGCCTCTTCCAGCACATGCTCGATATGAAATCCTTTCGGCGGTCCCACTTCCGCAGTAACTACAAATTCACCACGTTCAAATGCTTCAGTAATTTTCATGAGCCATTACTCCTAATCATTATA
>JAAWBT010000050.1 GCA_022792835.1 Lachnospiraceae bacterium
GGCACTCTCATACGTAAGAGTAACCCTCCGACAAACCGTATGTCCGCTATCTTATCCGGTCTTATATTTACGCTTATAAGTCCTCCGATATATTATATAAGCTAACAGAAATAAATTGGTTTGTCAAGCCCTATATAGATTTTCATAAGGACAGAAAGGTCCCTCCCTGCCCCTTACGCTCCACCAATTCCCGACTTGAACCATAGTCAAGTAAGTAGACACAAATATTAGAAAAATCTTTCTGGAAAGAGGGATCAGACCTGATTCCAGAGAGTTCTTCTTTTTCGTTAGGTGTTAACATTCCAAGAGTGCCATGTGGTCTTTTGGAGCTGTAGAATCCTTCAATATACTCAAATACGGATAATTGCAATTCCTGTAAAGAGTGATAGGCTCTGCGGTTGGTTTCTTCCTTTTTGAGATATTTGAAGAAACATTCACAGCAGGTATTATAGAAAGGCTCCCCTTTCTTTGAAAAGGATTGCACAACATTAAGGGAATCCAATAACTGCCAGAATGAAAAGGCTGTGTCCTGTGATCCCCGGTCAGAATGAAACATGAGCTTTTCTGAATGCAGTCATTACCAGATTACCATCAGGTTTGGAAGAGAGGTTCCAGGAGATGACTTTGCGGGAAAACAAGTCCATTACAAGGCATAGGTAATACCATTTACCAGCGACTTTTATAAGAGCATCTAATCGTTGTCTGAGTGTGGTATGAAGATGGCAATCGCCTTTTTAATATGAGGAGTTCCTTCTCGAGTTGGGCATTACGTTTTGAAGCGCTTTAACCTGCCTTGCAGAGAGGGCTTCGCCATCATCCGTTTCAAGGGTTGAGTATTGTTTAATCCAGCGGCCAAGGGCTGTAGCGGATACGCCGTATTCTTTGTACTGATGAGGTGTGTCAGAGCTTTTTCTGTCACCGATAAGGGGAAAACTGCTACCACCCGATTCAGGAGGTGCTGAATGGACTTTTGACTAGGCTGGAAGCCTTTCTTCAATCCCCGGGGACGGCAAAAAGATTGGGAACTGGACACTTCCGGCAACGATTTGAAATTATAAATTGGACTAAAGGGAAAGAAAGAGAGCAGAAAAAACGAATTGCGAGTATGAAGAAACAAGGTGATATAGAGGATTTTATAAAAGCATTTATCATAGATTTTTATCTTAATAAAGAAAAAATTCATAGTTTATTTATAGAAAAAGTAAGAAAGGAAGTGTATACTCATTAAAATAGGAAAAAAATAGGGAATTGCCCTGTAGAATAGCAGAAGGTTAATGATTCGGGAGGATATTGTGATGGCCAGGCAGAGGATAGAAGAGACAGATTACGAGGCGGCGACGGAGCGGATTCCGATAGAAGAAATTCAGGCGGCGCGGGCAAGGGCGGAGCAGGCTGTAGCCAGACAGAAGAGGACAGAGCCGGTTTTGCCTGGACGGACTTTGCCGGATCCGCCTTTACAGCCGGCAGAGTTTGAGACGTCGGAACCTGCGCCTGTCCATGTTCCCAGGGAAGACAGCCTGGGGCCGGCCAAGCGTGGGACAGCCCAGGTTGATCCTCATACCGGTGTGTCGTACAAACTGGGGCTTTCCAGAGCCCAGGTGGAGGAACGGATGGCCACAGGCCTTTCTAATGTGGCGGTGGACTCTTCCTCCAGGACCACAGGAGAGATCATAAGGGGAAATTTGTTTACTTATTTTAACCTGATCTTTACGGTTCTGACAGTACTTTTGTGTGCGGTGGGATCTTTTCGGAATCTGACTTTTCTGCCGGTCGTCGTGGTCAATACACTGATCGGTATCGTACAGGAAATCCGTGCCAAAAGAGTGCTGGAGAAAATGAATATGTTAGGCGCTCCAAAGGCGGCTGTGGTGAGGGAAGGAAAAGTTTGGACAGTGGCTTCAGAAGAACTGGTGCAGGATGACGTAGTCATCTTTAAAGGTGGAAACCAGATCTGTGCAGACGCGGTGGTTCTGGCCGGGGAGGTACAGGTCAATGAGTCCCTCCTCACAGGGGAATCAGATGAGATCACGAAGCGGCAGGGGGATCCGCTGATTTCGGGAAGTTTTGTGGTATCAGGACAGTGTCATGCAGTGCTGACGGCAGTGGGGAATGCTTCCTACATCTCGAAACTTACCATGCAGGCGAAAGAAATGAAAACCGGAGAGCAGTCGGAGATGATGCGGTCTCTGGACAAAATACTCAAGGTGGTGGGCATTCTTTTGATCCCCATTGCCATCATACTTTTTGTACAGGGCTATGTGTATAACGGAGAGACCATCACGGACAGTATTACTTCCATGGTGGCGGCAGTGATCGGTATGATTCCTGAAGGCCTCTATCTCCTGACAAGCGTGGCACTGGCAGTCAGTTCTGTCCGTCTGGCAAAGAAGGGGGTGCTGCTCCATGACATGAAGAGCATTGAGACTTTGGCCAGGGTAGATGTGCTCTGCGTGGACAAGACAGGAACCATCACAGAGAATCGAATGAGCGTGAAAGCGGCGCTTCCGGCCCCTGGTTATAAAGAGGGAGCCATGGCGCCCCTTCCGGCCCTTCTTGGAGATTTTGCAAAGGCCATGAGCAGCGACAACATCACCATGGAAGCGATCAAAGAGTATTTCACGGAAGGAACGGGGGCCCGCCCTGTCCGGGTGGTCCCCTTCTCCTCCGCGGTCAAATACAGCGGTGTCGTATTTGCGGACAGCGCCTACGTGCTGGGAGCGCCGGAGTTTGTTCTGAGAGAAGATTTTGAAACGGTGCGGGCTGAGGTGGAAGGTCACACAGCCAAGGGATATCGGGTGCTGGTGTTCGGCTCCTGCGAGGGGGAGCCGGACGGAAAGCCCCTCAAAGGAAAAGTCACTCCACTTGGATTTTTGCTTTTGGCCAACCCTATCCGCAAAGAAGCGTCGGAGACCTTTGCTTATTTTGCAGAACAGGGAGTGGAGATCAAGGTGATTTCCGGGGATAATCCCCTGACTGTGTCAGAGGCGGCGAAGGAAGCCGGAGTTTCAGGGGCAGAAAATTATGTAGATGCTTCTACCCTGACTACGCCGGAGGAAATAAATCAAGCCATGCAAGATTATACGGTCTTTGGCCGGGTGACGCCGGATCAGAAACGACAGTTTGTGGGAGCGCTTAAGCTTCAGGGAAGGACGGTTGCCATGACCGGGGACGGAGTCAATGACGTGCTGGCGCTCAAAGATGCAGACTGCAGTGTGGCTATGGCTTCAGGAAGTGAGGCGGCGGCTCAGGCATCCCAGGTGGTGCTTCTGGATTCGGATTTTTCCTGTATGCCCCAGGTGGTTTTGGAGGGGAGACGGGTGGTCAACAACATTGAGCGGTCAGCCAGTCTTTTTCTGGTAAAGAATATTTTCTCTCTGCTTTTGTCCCTGTTTTCTGTGGCGTTTATGATCACCTATCCTTTAGAGCCGGCTCAAATCTCTCTGATCAGTATGTTTGCCATCGGTGTACCGGCCTTTTTCCTGGCGCTGCAGCCAAACAGAGAGCGGATCCAGGGACACTTTATGTCCAATGTGATCCGGAAGGCGCTGCCGGGCGGATTGACTGATGTGATTGCCGTGGGGGCCCTGGTGATTTTTGCGGAAACCTTTGAGGTGGAGGCAGGAGATGTGGCGACAGCCGCCACCATGCTGCTCGCCATCGTAGGCTTCATGATCCTTTTTAAGATCTGCCAGCCTATGAATAAATTCCGTGTGGCAATCTGGGTCGGCTGTGTGGCAGGTCTGATTCTCGCCGGAGTATTTCTGCCTGATCTTTTCGCCATTCAGGCGATTTCCAAAAAATGTGCTCTGCTTTTTGTGCTCTTTGCCATTGCCACAGAGCCCTTGCTCCGATATCTGACGGCAGGACTTGCAAAGCTGCAGGAAGGATTTCAAAAACTCCTGTTCCGTTTTGGAAAATGATGGGGATCACACAAAGAAAAATGGATTTCGCGCACCTTCGCTCTTGACGCAGAGTGAAGGTGCGTTTATGATGTACAGAGGTACATGTGAACCTGAGTTTCTCCACCCGATCTGTGGGAGAAAAAAGAAAAGAGGAATCAGAACAATGCCGGTTTTAAGTGAGCGAGTGCAGCAGTTTACCGATTCGGTGATCCGCCGGATGACGAGGATCAGCAATAAGTATGGGGCCATCAATTTGTCCCAGGGATTCCCGGATTTTGATCCGCCCAGGGAGATGCTGGAGGCCCTTTCCAGGGCGGCCTATGAGGGGCCCCATCAGTATTCCATTACCTTTGGGGCAGCAAATTTCAGAGAAGCCCTGGCGAAGAAACAGGGAAAAACCATTGGCAGAAAAATTGATCCGGATACGGAGATTGTCGTTACCTGTGGCGGGACAGAGGCTATGATATGTGCCATGATGACCATCTGTAATCCGGGGGACAAAGTATTGGTCTTTTCTCCTTTTTATGAAAATTATGGAGCAGATGCGATTTTGTCCGGCGCAGAGCCCATCTATGTGCCTCTTGTGCCTCCGGAGTACAATTTTGACTTAAGCCTTGTGGAAAAAGGGTTTTCCGAGGGGGCAAAGGCGATCATTGTCTGCAATCCGTCCAATCCCTGCGGAAAAGTTTTCTCCAGGGAGGAGCTCATGGCCATAGGGGAACTGGCGGTGAAATACGACGCCTTTGTGGTGACGGATGAGGTCTATGAGCATATGGTTTATGCGCCCTGGCGGCATACCTGTATGGCTTCTCTGCCGGGGATGTATGAACATACGATTACCTGCAATTCCCTCTCAAAGACTTATTCCGTTACCGGCTGGCGTCTAGGTTATCTGATCGGACCGGCTGATGTCATTGAGGGGGCGAAAAAGGTTCATGATTTCCTGACAGTGGGAGCGGCAGCCCCTCTTCAGGAGGCGGCGGTCACAGGACTTTTGTTCCCACAGTCTTATTATGACAGGCTTCTGGAGACCTATACAGAGAAACGGGATCATTTTCTGGTAGGGCTGGATCGGATCGGCCTCAGGCATAACATCCCTCAAGGCACTTATTTTGTTTTGATTGACATTCAGGAGTTTCTGGATCTGCCTCAGTTTGGGGGATATACAGATCTGGAGTTTTGCGAGTGGATGATCAAAGAGATAGGGGTGGCAGCAGTGCCCGGTTCCAGTTTTTTCAGAGAGGGAGTAAACCACCTGATCAGGCTTCACTTCGCCAGAGAAAAATCTACCATTGATGAAGCGGTCTCCCGGCTTGGAAAGCTGCAAGAACTGTTGAAGAAATAGAATGAATCAAATTTGTAAACATGCGCTGTAGGGGGAAAGGATAGTGGAAAAAATGCGTGGGAAGAGGGCAGTATGGGGAGGTCTTCTGCTGTTTTTGGTAACAGTAGTTTTGGCGGTTGCCTGGCCTGCAGCAGCCCGGGCAAGGGAATCGCGTATAGTAAAGGTGGCATTTTTCCCCATGCAGGGATACCATACTTATTCAGAGACAGAAGGCTATGACGGTGTGGACGTGGCCTATCTGAAAGAGCTTTGTAGTTATACAGGCTGGAAGATTGAGTATGTGGATTGCGAGAGCTGGGACGATGCCCTTTTGAAACTGGAAGCGAAGGAAGTCGACTTGGTGGGGTCTGCCCAGTATTCCAAAGAGCGGGCCGAGATTTTCGACTATGCCGCCCTGCCAAGCGGTTATACTTACGGCTGCCTTTTCGTGGAAAAGGGAAGCGGCATTGCCTTTGAAGACTTTGCCCAGATGAAGAATATGAGGTTCGGATTGGTGGAGAGCTATGTACGGAAGCAGGAGTTTTTGGATTATTTATCCGGAAACGGGCTTGAAGACCCGGACTTACAGGAATATAGCAGTACGAAAGAATTACAGGAGAGCCTTGAGAACGGGGAGATCGACATAGGAGTCCATACTTTGACAGAAGTTGAAGAGGGCCAATGCCTGGTGGGGAAGTTCGCCTATGCCCCTTATTATTATATTACCTGGAAGGGAAATGAGGGGCTGCTCTCAGAGCTGAACCGCGGGATTGAGTCCATCAACATGAACAGTTCTGCCTTGGACCAGGAGCTTACCAGCCGTTATTATGGAGAGCGGCGGGAGAATTTTGCGGCGGATGAGCGGCAGCTGATTGACAGGATGGAAGCAGTGACCATAGGCTTTTACAAAGATACAAATCCTCTGGCCTACATCAATGAAGCGGGAGAAAATGACGGGATCTATATCCAGATTCTTAAGGCGGCCTCCACAAGAAGTGGGATCTGTGTGGAGTTTCTTCCTCTCGACAGGACTGAGTATTGGAAAGAGCTTTTGCTGGCCGGAAAAATGGATTTTTATGTGGGAGCCAACAATATGCAGCTTTCCAAAGACCAGGATGTCATGCTCACAGGTTCTTTTATGCCCTATAACTCCGCGATTGTGTCAAGAAATGATTATGTGCTTTCGGATGAAGAACCGACCATCGTGCTGACCAAAGGACGTGCATACTGGGCTGAAAATATGGAGTTTAACGGCAAGGTGATTTACCGTGACAGCGCAAAGGAATGTCTGTGTGCACTGGAAGACGGTGAAGCGGATATCACACTGTTAAATACCATCGAATACAACTATCAGTCCAAGAATGAACGGTTTTCTGATTTGATCGAGTGGGGAAATTATCAGTATCAGTCTGGAAGTGTGCTGGCGGCGTCCGGAGAAATAGATCCGGTGTTGTTCGATGTAATGAATAAGGCTCTGCGGATGATGTCAGAGGAAGAGAAAGAGGATATCATCAATCAATATATGAATATTCCTTACAGCAATTATAATCTGCAGGATTATCTGTACCAGACAAAGGATGTGCTGATCATCGCAGGATTGATTCTGCTCTTTCTTCTGGTACTTGGTTATTCCATTTCTCATATGCGGAGAAAATCTTATCTTCTGCTGAAAAAGAAAAATGGAGAGCTGCAGGCGGCCATACGGGAGGCTGAGAGAGCAAACTTGGCCAAGACAAAATTTCTTTCCCACATGTCCCATGATATGCGCACCCCGATCAACGGGATTATGGGAATGTTAAATATTGCGGAGAAGAACCCGGAGGATACAGACAGGCAGGAGGACTGCAGAAAGAAGATCCGGACCTCAGCGGAACATCTGTTGTCTCTGGTCAATGATGTGTTGGAGATTAATAAACTGGAAAGCGAGAATGTTGAGCTTGTCAGAGAACCTTTTGATCTTCTGCAGCTGTTAGACAACTGCATGACGATTGTGGGCGGTCAGGCGAAGGTGAAGAATGTAAAGCTGACTACAGATTATGAGGAGTTGGAAAGACTGCCTCACAAGTACTTTGTGGGAAGTGCCCTGCATATCAAGCAGATTTTGATCCATATCGCGGGCAATGCCGTGAAATACAATAAGCCCATGGGGAGTGTCCGCCTCAGATGTTATGAGATATCTGCAGATAATGGGATAGTACAGCTCTGTTTCGAGATCTCTGATACGGGGATTGGCATGAGTGAAGCATATCTGGAGCACATTTTTGATCCCTTTACCCAGGAGGAGAGTGGCGCCAGAACCAATTATAGGGGAACCGGACTCGGTATGACCATCACGAAGAAGTTGACAGACTGTATGGGAGGGACCATAGACGTGAAAAGCGAGGTCGGAAAAGGCAGTATAGTTACGGTGGTCCTTCCCCTGGAAATTGCAGCTAGGCCGGAACAGGAAGGAGAGAAGGAAACAGATTCGGATGGGATTCGGGGAAAGCATGCGTTAATCGTAGAGGATAATGAGCTAAACCGGGAGATCGCAGAATATATGATGGAAGAAAACGGGCTGGAAGTCACCTTGGCGGAGAACGGGCAGGAGGCGGTGGAGCTGTTTCAAAAGTCTGCTGTGGACACCTACCAGATTATTTTTATGGATATCATGATGCCGGTCATGGATGGCCATGAGGCGACAAGGGCAATACGGAGCCTTGAAAGGCCGGACGCCGCCCAAATTCCCATTATTGCCATGACTGCAAATGCATTTGCAGAGGATGTGCAGGCATCAAAAGACGCAGGAATGAATGAACATATGGCAAAGCCTTTAAAACCGGAGGCCATAAGTGAGGTGTTAGCCAGGTGGATTGCAAAATCATGAAAGCCAGTATAAAAGAAACAGGAGCCGCCCGCCTTTCAGATGTTGTTCATCTGCCTGGCAGCGGCTCTTCAGTTTGTGTTTGGATAACTCACGGCCCACAGGGGCCCTCCGTTGTCTCCGGAATGTTTCAGTTCAGAAAGAAGCAAATTCAAATCCCATTCCTGTCTTGTGTTTTCAAGACTATAACAGTCTGCAATACGGACACTGCCGCTTTCTGTCATATTGGTTATAATCACGAAATGTCCGTCGCTTGAAAAGGTGCCTTTTCCCATAAGGGCAATCAGCACATGGCCGGACCTGAGAAGTCCGGCGGCTGTGTCATAATCAGTCCCGGGGGCGCTTTCCACCTGCAGCCCGTAGGCAGAGAGGGCGCCCATGATAATCCCATGGCGGGAGCCATTGTGGGGAGAATGAAATCCGTTAGCCAAAGCCCAGTCGGCCATATCCGGGGGAGTGACGGCATGCCCGGTAAAGGCATGGATCAGCATGGCGACAACCGTAGGACCGCAGCCATACTGGGACATAGCGTCCATACCGCCATAGAGATAATTTCCCCATCGGCTGTCTCCCTGATTATAATAGAGCATAGGGCCCATGGCAGAGTCTAACATAAACAGGTAATCTTCGTTCGAAAATAGTTCCATATCAGTCTGCTCTGGTTCTGGATCCTGGGAGAAGGTCTTGGCCATCCCGGCGACAGAGATAACCTTGTCTGTGGCAGAGGAAGCATTCGCTGTCTGTAGCCACCCGGAACTCTGCTGTAGATTCAAAGGAGTAGAATTACTTTGCAGAGGCGGCTCTTCCTCCGGCCTTCCTATTGCCAAAAGCTGTTGGGCAAAGGACTGCACAGTGCGAAAGGAACGGATGGCCTGGGCAGGAAAAAAATAAAAAAACAGACTGAGAGAAAGAGTAGCGGCGGCCAGAAAGCAGCCACTGACCAATAAGGCACCAATCAAACGGCTTCCGAACGAATGACCGGAAGCCTGAGCAACTCTGGTATGATTCCCAAATTCTTTTTTTTTCATAGGTCAGCAAACACCTTACTTACTTTTGGGAGGCCAGTCTGGCGATTACGGTGGAGGCGACAGCATTTAAAGAAACCTGCGTACATACAGCTCCGATCTTGTAGGCTTCCATGGGCATGCCATAGACCACACAGGATTCTTTATCCTGACCGATGGTATAGGCCCCATTCTTTCGCATCCGCAATAATCCAGCAGCCCCGTCGGCGCCCATTCCAGTCAGGATCACGCCGATGGCCTTATCGCGGGCAATACTGGCAACAGAATCAAACAGGACATCTACAGAAGGACAATGTCCGCTGACTTTTTCTGCACCAGAACAGCTGACAGAATAACCGCTTCCCATACGAACCAGCCGCATCTGTATCCCGCCGGGGGCAAGGAGCGCCAGACCAGGCTGAAGTCGATCGCCGTGTTTGGCCTCCCGCACTTCTACCTTGCAGAGACGGTTCAGACGTTCTGCATACATGGCTGTAAATCCCGGAGGCATATGCTGGGTGATGACAATTCCAGGCATCTGGGCAGGAAACTGCTGCATGACAGCCAGAATCGCTTCCGTACCTCCAGTAGAAGCCCCGATGGCCAGAACCGTATCGTCATTGAATCGGGAGGAGCCCAGAGAAAGATTTCCCAAGGGCTTTGTACTTGCCGGCATAGTGGCAGTGGAAAAAGGCGCAGGGCGTCCTGAAGCGCTGCCGGATGTTTTTCGGGTAACGGTACCGTCTGCAATAATGAAACCTTCTGCAGTGGGGAGACGGACCCGCGAGTGAGATGCGATCACTACTTTATTGATCAGAGTTGCAAGAAATGCTTCTCTGCGGACGTGGTTCTGATCGTCGGGCTTCCTGACGAAATCGACAGCACCGGCCGCTAAAGCATCAAACACCCGCACATTCAAGGAAGATACAAGAACAACGGGAATCGGATGTTTTGGGAGAAGCTTTTTTAAAAATTCCAATCCCGTCATGCCGGGCATCTCGATATCCAGAGTCAGAACCTCCGGTTTATAAAGAGGAATCTTATTCATGGCATCCATGGCGTTGACTGCGAAACCAACCACTTCAAAACGAGGATCGCTTGACAAGGCATTTGTCAAAAGCGACCGGAACATCACCGAATCATCAACAACCATTACTCTGGTTTTCTTCATAACATTATGCCTCCATTATGCTGATCAAACCTTCTGATAGATGGCGGGCAGTATATATTTGTAGGGGCAGGTAGCTTTATTCAGTCCTTCGGAATGCCCGATAAAAAGATATCCGTTGGGGACAGTGACATTGTAGAAACGACGTACCAAAGCCTCTTTTGTGGGCTGATCGAAATAAATCATGACGTTTCTGCAGAAAATCAGATCAAAAGGCCTGCGGAACTGGATCGGATCCATCAGATTGAAGGTCCGGAAGATCACGTTGTTTCGGATCTGAGGAGAAATCGTGTAGGAACCATCCGTTTTTTTGGTAAAATATTTGCGCTGCCATGTGGCGGGAAGTTTTGACAGAGCCTCTGCCTCATAGGAAGGATTCATGGCAGAACTTAAGATATTCTGAGAGATATCCGTGGCCAGGATCCTCGTGTCCCAGGAGCTGCCTTTATTTGCAAAATATTCTTTCAGATACATGGAGATCGTGTAAGGCTCCTCTCCAGAAGAACAGCCTGCACTCCAGATGGAGATGGAGTGATCTGACTGATGCCGGCGCTCTATGGCCGGAAGGACTGTATTTTGCAGAAACTCAAAATGTTCCTCTTCCCGGAGGAAATAAGTATAATTGGTGGTCAGCTTATTTAAAAGAACTGTAGTACGGTCTTTATTTTTGCCGGACACGATCTCGTCCACATAAGAAGAAAAATCCTTATAACCCTCTGCGTGAAGGGTATTGGACAGACGGCTGACAATAAGTTGCTTTTTTTTGCTTAAGTCAATCCCGTAATTTTTTTGTATATACATATACAGACGCTTAAAATCGGCATCACTTAAACTTAACGTTATCATAAAATGCTCCTTTTTATCCTTGGACTCAAAATCCGGAAAATACACTACAGGTGCATTCTGCCAGATACCTTGTAATTGGAAAAAGCGGATTAATACCGCTTTTCCAATAAGACATTGCAGTCAAAGGACATGATTACTTTTCCGTCTCCCAGATCGATCATCCCGTTTAACAGTTTTTGCTGCCGTTTTACCGGAATGGGACGGACCTCCCGGAAGTCAATATCCAAAACCTGGCATACGGAATCGACAACAATACATAGAGGAACGGAATCAATATCCAGACGGATGACACAGGTCTTGCCGGTATATTCTGCCGGGGGTTTATCCATGCACAGGCGCATATCCAGGACTGGAAGGATCTGGCCCCTCAGATTGATCATTCCCTTCACAAAAGAGGGAACCATGGGAAGGGGAGTGATCGGATAATCATTTACGATCTCTACGATATAATCAGTACTGAGAAACAGGATGAGATCGTCCACCTGAAACGAAAGGCACCGCTCAACGGTAATCATTTCTTCAGGAGCAGACGTCTCTTCCGAATCTAAATTCACATTGGTCGTTTGTTCTGACATGATTTCTTCCTCCTGCTATTTTTCGTTGACAGCGGCACCATAGAGACCCAGTACGTCAAGAATGATGCTGATGCTGCCGTCTCCCAAAATCGTACAACCGTTGATACCGAAGTTTTTAAGTTCAAAAGAGTTGAGGTAGGCAGGGAAGGGTTTCACCACCACCTGCTGCTCTCCAATCAACTGATCTACAAAAATGCAGTAGGAACGGTCATTTGCCTCCACCCAAAGCAGGATTCCCTCCTCCAGACTGGTAATCTCTGTCTCCAGATTGAAGAAGCGATGCAAGCGGACAATGGGATAGAAGCTGTCCATACGGGCCACCATCTCGTTGCCGTAATCATCGTAGATGATTTCCTCCGTCGTGATCTTAAAGGACTGCATGATGTTGGCAATGGGGATTGTGAAAATGGACTTTCCTACAGTCACCTTCATACCATCCATGATTGCAAGGGTAAGAGGAATCCGCATGGTAACGGTTGTGCCTGAGCCAAGCTCACTGTCAAGGGCAAAAGTGCCGCCCACAGATTCAATGTTTTTCTTTACCACATCCATGCCGACACCACGGCCGGAATATTCCGTAACTGTCTGGTTGGTGGAGAAACCGGGCAGCATAATCAAATTCAAGGCTTCCTTCTTGCTATATTCTTCCGCCGGCTTGGTGAGCAGCCCCTTCTCTGACGCTTTGGCCAGAAGTTTGGCGGGATCCATACCATAACCATCGTCAGTCACGGTGATAACAACTTCACTGCTGGTATGGGTGGCAGCGAGGATCAAAGTACCCTGAGGATTCTTTCCGGCCTGGATTCGCTCGTCGACTGTCTCCTCAATACCATGGTCCATACTGTTTCGGACGATATGCATGATGGGATCCTGAATGCTGTCCACAATGTTTTTATCCATCTCAGTGTTTTCGCCTTCAATGATGAGACGGACATCTTTATTTAACTTCTGTTTCATATCCCGGACGATCCGGTTCATTTTCTGGAAAACGCCGGAAATAGGGACCATTCTGAGGGACATGGCAATATCCTGCAAATCATCCGTTAATTTCCGAAGCTGTCTGGCGGATTTCATGAAATTATCGAAACTATCCCTGGAAAGCTGATTAAGTTCCGGAGCAGAGGTCACCATGGATTCTGTGATGACAAGCTCGCCCACAATATCCAGCAGACTGTCTAATTTCATGACATTGACGCTGATTAAGTTCTGCTTTACAGGAGCATGAGATTTTGGCGGAGCCGCCGCAGGAACTGGAGCTGTCTTCTTGTCAGCCGGAGCCGGAGCGCTTGCGGCAGATTCCTGTTTGGCCGGAGAGACATCTGTCGTTTCGGCTTTGGAAACAGCGGGCGTTTCTTCTTTTTTCTTTGCAGAGTTTTCCAATATCTCATAAGAACGGATATGGGCCTGAGATTTTAACATGGATTCTGCCTGCTCCACGTCCGCCTGGGAATCAAAGGCCATATAGAAGCCGTTTTCCACAATCTCAGCGCTTGTATCCGGATTGGTTTCAACATCCGCAGGGTAACAGCGGAAAGTAAAGGCATCCTGAAGCGCATTGATGATCATAAATGCGTACAGGTTTTCCATGCCGCTTCCTTCTTCCAGATAAACATGAAGAAAGGCGACTGCTTCCGGATCGTCAGGCATACCCGGCAGCGGACTTTTTTCCTCTGTTGCGGGAACGGCTGCGTCTGGTTGTTCGGGGGCTTCCTCGGCTACATTACTGATCTTTTTCAGGAATGCATTGATTTCATTGGCAAACGAATCAATCTCCCCTTCTGCAGATAAGGGAGAACCTTCTTCTACTTTTTGTACTTCACTTCTCAAATAATCACCGGAACGGAACATCAGGTCGAAAAGCTCTTTCTTGTGTTCTGGATCCAGAGATTCGATGCCTTTATCACGGATATAGAAGAATAAATCTTCAATGTGATGGGCGATCGTGGAGAGGGAATTGAACTCCATCATAGCAGAGGAGCCCTTGATCGTATGCATACTGCGGAAAATTTCATTTACGTCGTCTGATGAGAAATCTCCGATTTTTTCATCATTCACCAACAATTCATCCA
>JAAWBT010000051.1 GCA_022792835.1 Lachnospiraceae bacterium
CAACTTCCTGCTGATGCACGCCATGGGTCCCAATGTGGCCGGCGTAATCGGTACGGCAGTGGCTGCCGGTACCTTTATGGCTGTGTTTGGTGTGAAATAAGACGGCCCTTGTGCCATAATGAGAGATAGAAGACAGGAGGAATTAACATGTCAGAAGCTGCAAAAAGATCGGTAAAAATTACCGAGACCATACTGCGAGACGCTCACCAGAGCCTGATTGCGACAAGAATGACCACGGAGCAGATGCTCCCCATCGTGGATAAGATGGATAAGATCGGCTATCATGCCGTAGAGTGCTGGGGAGGAGCCACCTTTGATTCCTGCCTCCGTTTCCTGAAGGAAGATCCCTGGGAGAGACTGAGAAAGTTAAAGGCTGGTTTCAAGAATACGAAGCTTCAGATGCTTTTCCGCGGCCAGAATATTTTAGGGTATAATCATTATCCGGATGATGTGGTGGAGTACTTTGTGCAGAAATCCATCGCCAACGGCATTGATATCATCCGTATCTTTGACTGTTTGAATGATATCCGCAATCTGGAGTGTGCCGTAAAGGCAGCCATCAAGGAAAAGGGCCATGCACAGGTTGCTCTTTCCTATACTCTGGGTGATGCTTACACCTTAGACTACTGGATGGATATTGCAAAGAAGATTGAGGATATGGGCGCCCATTCTATCTGTATCAAGGATATGGCGGGCCTTCTGGTTCCTGCCAAGGCTACGGAGCTTGTCGAGGCGCTTAAATCTGCCACGACTCTGCCCATTGACCTGCATACCCATTATACTTCAGGCGTCGCTTCCATGACTTATATGAAGGCGGTCGAGGCAGGCTGTGATATCATCGACACGGCCATGTCGCCTCTGGCTCTTGGTACCAGCCAGCCGGCCACTGAGGTTATGGTGGAGGCATTCAAGGGTACGCCTTATGACACAGGTCTTGACATCACTGCTCTTTCTGAGATCGCAGAGTACTTCACGCCAATCCGTGAGGAATCTCTTAAGAGCGGCCTGTTGAATCCCAAGGTTCTTGGCGTCAACATCAAGACTCTGATGTATCAGGTGCCCGGCGGCATGCTTTCCAATCTGCTGTCCCAGTTGAAGGACCAGGGCGCGGAGGATAAGTTCCAGGCAGTGCTGGAAGAGGTTCCGAGAGTAAGAAAGGACTTTGGCGAGCCGCCTCTGGTTACGCCTTCCAGCCAGATCGTGGGAACCCAGGCTGTGTTCAACGTGCTGATGGGTGAGCGCTACAAGATGGTGACCAATGAGTCCAAGAAGTTACTCCGCGGTGAGTTCGGACAGACTGTGAAGCCCATGAACCCAGATGTCATCAAGAAGTGTATCGGCGATGCGGAGCGGATTACCTGCCGCCCTGCCGACAAGCTGAAGCCCAAGCTTGCCCAGTATGAGAAGGAGATGGCCCAGTGGAAGGAGCAGGATGAGGACGTTCTTTCCTATGCACTGTTCCCTCAGGTAGCTGTGGACTTCTTCAAATACAGAGAAGCACAGAAGACCAAAGTAGATCTGACTGTTGCAAAAGACGGGAGTTATCCTGTTTAAGCGATAAGCCGTGGGGCAGCTCCATAGGGCGAATGCCATCAGCAAGGAAAGCCTTACGTTTTTCCTTGCTGACACGGCGGATTGGAAAGATCGAGAGCTATGTGGCATATCTGTTTCATAGTTCTCGGCTTTTTTATTTTCTCAAGTTATAAATAAGTTTACAGGATCTTATAGTGGCTTTGAGGTAAAGGTTGTTATGGACTGTTTTTATGGAGAATCTAAGGAACAATTAGTTAAGACAACGACAAATATTCCTGTCTATTCCTATCCCAACCCTCACCTGCACAGTTTTTGCATCTGTCTGTATGTGAAGGCTGGTTCCATGTACGAAAAGAAGTCAGAAAACGGGATCACCCATTTTTTTGAGCATGTGGTGATCCGGAACGTAAACCGGCTGATGGATGGGAGATTGTATCAGATTTTGGATAAGCTTGGACTTTCTCTGAACGGCGCGACTTACAAGGAATTTGTCCATTTTACCATCAGTGGGGCCTCCGTTCATTTCCGGGAGGCGGCCCGGATCTTTCTTAAGCTTCTGGAACCGCTGGCGCTTTCGGAGGAAGAGATTGATACGGAGCGGAAACGAATTCTGGCGGAAATCAGAGAGTATGATAAGAAGAAGTCTTTAGAGGCCAGGACAGAACGGGAAGTCTGGAAAGGGACTTCCCTCACCAGGACGATTGCGGGAAAGAAAAAACGATTAAAGCAAATGGGGAAACGGGAACTGATGGATTTTCGTCGGACTTTTTTTGATGGGAAGAATCTGTTTTTCTATTTGACGGGGAATTGTTCGGAAAAAGAAACGGCCTTTTTCTTGGAGGAATTGGAGAAGCAGGCTTTTTTTGACGGAACTGGTGAACGGCAGAATTTGGCCCCTGTTCCAAAAGGCTTTTTTAAACGGACGGGCCGTCCGCTTCTGGCAAAGGGAAGCGAAACAGAGGTCTCCTTTTCTTTTGATGTGGATGTGAGCAGGTACACTGGTGCCATGCTGAACCTTTTTTATAATATGCTCTTTACGGGAGATTACTGTCCGGTTTATCAGGAGCTTTCGGAAAAAACAGGTTATATTTACAGTTATGGGGACCAGTTTGAGCGGTATCAGAATATTGGAAGCCTGCAGTTAAACTATGAGGTGTCTGCGGACAAATTTTATAAAGCCTTTGCAAAGACCATGAATATTTTCTGTCGCTTGAAAAAGGATGGTGGAAATCTGGAATATGTCAGGGCTATTTATCTGGACAATGGCGATATGGCCATAGACGATGCGGAGGACTTCAACTGGAACAGGGCTTACGACTGTCATATCATGGGAGAAGATTATCCGGATATCGAGGCAAAAAAACAGGCCTATTTAAAGGTACAGGAATCGGATATGGCCAGGATGGCAAGGGATATTTTTCGTTTGGAAAACCTGACGGTGGTGGTCAGGGGAAAGAAGAAGGTTTCCCGGAAGAAAATTGAGAAGTTGATGAGACGCCTGGAGGCCAATCACTGAAAGAGTCTGGCCGCCAGGTAAATTTTTCGCTGTCTGTCAGGAACTTATCTGTGCCCGCCTCCATGGCCTTTGCAGGCCCCATGATCTCCATCGCATTCTCTGCCATTGTCTGGCGATGTTTCCGTTGGATTGCCATTTGACAAGACGTCAATTAAATCCCGGATTTCCCTCATGGTCATGCCTTGTATTGCTTCTGGGGTAATGTCAGGGTCAAGGAGTTGTAATTCTAAAAAGGCTCTGTACTTTCCGCAAGAAAGCCCCGCTTCATGAGCGGATGCGACTTCTGCTGAAGATGAGAAATAACAGTAAGTATTTTTGTGCCCCTTTGTGCAGCCTTCAAGTTCTGAAAATATTTTTGCAGACTGTGTTTCGTCTGAACCGGTGATGGTGATGGTCAGAACCTCGTCATTGGACAATAAAGCTTTGATCTTTTTATTTTCTAAGATTTGGTTCACTGCATCTGTGTAATTTTTGAATTTTACGTCCATGATTTCTGTAAGCTTTTGCGCGTCAGCATTCAGGCTGTTGACGGAAATTACCTTATCAAACCGGTTGACACTCAATTCAAAGGATGGATTTATGTCAATACTGATGATGGAAGTCGGAGTAAAGTAAAGCCAGTTCCCTCCAATCAACAGAAATAAGAGACACACACAAACAGCAGCATAAACGTGGAACCGCTGCTTTACCGGTTTTGTATATCCTTGTGTTTTTTGTGCGAGCGCCTCTTTGGTCTTCTCTTTTAATGCTTCCTCTGCCTGTATTTGCCTGAAAACCTCTTTTATTTTATCATTCATCGTCATCACCTCCCAGCTTTTCCTTTAGCTTTTGCCTGGAACGAGTCAGGAGTGTATAAATTGTATTTACATTCTTGCCTAAAATACGGCTGATTTGAGGAGCAGTGTACTCTTCAAAGTAATGGAGATAAACCACATCTTTGTATTTTTGAGGAAGTGAAAGTACAGCTTCTAAAACTTCTCTGTGATCAGGAGGCAGACTTGCAGGCTGTTCCATGAGTTCGTCCAGGGATACGGTGCGGCTGTGAAAAAAGCTTTTGAGCAGGTCCTTACAGGCATTGATTGTGACCCGGATGAGCCAGGCTCTTTCATGTTCTTCGCTTTCAAACAAAACGGAACTAAGGGCATATTTCAAAAACACAGTCTGAAATATGTCCTCGGTATCAGCATAATTTTTCAAGTGTATCATGCAAAGCCGCCGAACCGTGTCAGAATGTCGTTCGATGGCTCTTTCTACCTCTCCTTCGCTCCGCATAATGGTTTCCCTTTTTTATCTGCCACATCCACCCCGGAAGCCATTTCCATTTCCACATCCCCTGGAATAACCGGCAGTGTAGTTATCGCAGACCCCGTCGCTGTCCGCATCCACATAATTTCTGCCACACCCACCCCGGAAACCATTTCCGTTTCCTAAGGCCTGGCCAGCCGTATCATTATCGTAGAGATCGTCGCTGTCTGTGTAAACAAAATTTGCTCCACCGTTGACTGGACAGTTTTCTTGATAGCTCTGGTAGTTGTCACAGACGCCATCGCCGTCTGCATCCACATAGCTGCAGGTATTGCCGGCATAGTCACAGACGCCATCGCCGTTGGCATCGACATAATGACATCCTGCTCCGGAGCCTGTTGCAACTACACTTGTTATTCCCAGTGATAATGCCGTTATTGTTGCTAAAAATACGTTTCCCATGATAATCCCTCCATTATTTTTGACAGTCTTTTCTGACTTTATCTTTAATACGATTGTCTGGGAAGAATCCATTCAAAGTGAAAAAATTTTTATGAATTTTATAAAAACGGCAAAATTGAGACAAAGGTATTATACTGCCGTCTGGCAGAATCGACAAGTATAATCTATGCGCTCACTGGAAAATGCGAGTTTTCTCTATTGCTATTTTTTACAGAAGAAGATTATAATGATATCATAAACAGGGAAACAAATAGATACGTTTATCGGCTGAAAAGTAGTGAGAGTTATGGCTGAGCCGACGGGAGGAAACTTTTATGAATAAAAGCGATATTTATCTGATTCATGGAACGAATTATCTGGAAATGACAAAGCAGCTTCTTTTTGAGGCAGGGCTTTCGGATCGGATCGGGGATAAGGACGCGTCCATCGGAATCAAGCCGAACCTGGTGGCGGCCAGTGCGCCTTCTCAGGGGGCCACGACTCACGGGGAGCTTGTGGCGGGTATTATTGAATATCTGAAGGAGCAGGGCTTTTCCAGAATCACAGTCATGGAGGGCTCCTGGGTGGGGGCGGACACGGCCTATTCTTTAAGGGCGGCTGGCTATGGACCGATCCTCAAGGATTATCAGGTCCCTTTTGTCGATCTCCAGAAGGACAGTTTTCGGGAATATGACGCTTCCGGAATGAAGATCAAGGTCTGTGATTCGGCGCTTTCGGTGGATTTTATGATCAATGTGCCGGTGCTTAAGGGCCACTGCCAGACCAACATTACCTGTGCACTAAAAAACAACAAGGGCGTGATCCCAAACAGTGAGAAGCGGCGGTTTCACACTCTGGGGCTTCACAAGCCCATCGCCCATCTGAACACAGTGGTGAAAAATGATTTTATTCTGGTGGACAATATTTGCGGTGATCTGGATTTTGAGGAGGGTGGGAATCCTGTTCCCATGGACCGGATTCTGGGCTTTGCCGACCCGGTGCTCTGTGACGCTTTTGTCTGTGACACCATGGGTTTTGATCTGTCGGAGGTTCCTTATATTGGGATGGCCGAGGCCTTGGGAGTGGGCTCTTGTGACCTGGCCCATGCGAAGCTTCATGTTTTGAATGAGCCGGTATCTGCCCTCTCTTCTGGAAGGCCGGCCAGGCGGGTGGAGAAACTTTCCCGGTATGTGCAGGCGGACGACGCCTGTAGTGCCTGCTATGGCTCTCTGATTCATGCCTTAAATCGGATGGACGAGGCGGGCCTTTTAGAAAAAGGGCTGTTAAAATGTCCCATCGCCATCGGACAGGGCTGGCGGAAGAAGGCTGGGGAGATCGGAATCGGACGGTGTACCGGAGCGTGCCTTCATTCTTTAAAAGGGTGCCCGCCCGGGGCCGGGGAGATTGTTTCGTTTCTGGAGGCTTATTGGGGGAAGGTGTAGACAATTTGGAGGAAATGGATCGGGAAACGCAGAAGATCAGGAGGGAATGGATGGAGGAGAATCGAACAAAGAAAAGAAAGCGCAGGTGGAAAATTTCCTTTCAGCGAAAGATGCAGCTTTTGTCTGCTGTTTTTTTTAACGGATATGTGGCGGGGTTTGCCGGTGGGAAGCTGTATACCGGAAAAAGCAAGGCGCTCTGTGTTCCAGTTCTCAACTGTTATTCTTGTCCGGGTGCTCTTGGAGCTTGTCCCATCGGCTCTTTGCAGGCAGCGGTTGGCAAAGGAGGAAGGCATTTCCCTTTTTATGTGCTGGGTTTTCTCATGCTGTTTGGAATTGTCCTTGGCCGGCTGGTCTGCGGCCTGTTATGTCCCTTCGGACTGGTGCAGGATCTGCTTCACAAGATTCCGGTTCCCAAATGGAAGGTGCCAAAAAGGATTGACCGGCCGGCCAGGTATCTGAAATACTTGGTGTTTCTGGTGTTGGTGATCGCTCTCCCGGCTTTTGCGGTGACGAAAAGTGGTGTCAGTTCGCCTTATTTCTGCAAATATCTGTGTCCGGCCGGAACTCTTGGCGGCGGCATTTTTCATATGATCGCAAACCCCATGCTCCGGGGGCTGGCCGGTTTTTTGTTTCACTGGAAGGTCGGGGTTTTGGCGGTGCTTCTGGTCCTTTCGATGTCTGTCCACCGCCCGTTCTGCCGGTATCTGTGCCCGCTGGGCGCCTTTTATTCAGTGTTTAACCGCTTTAGCTTTTATCAGATGCACCTGGACAGGGCGAAATGTGTCGGCTGCAAGGTGTGTGAGCGTTCCTGTCCCATGGGGGTGGAGGTCACGAAGAACGTAAACAGCCCGGAATGTATCCGGTGCGGGAAGTGCCGGTCTGTCTGTCCCACAGGGGCGGTTTCAGGAGGGTTTAAGAAGTGACAAAATTCAAAAGTCGTTGCATAAAAGGGATTCGGATTATCTGGGAGGATGGTGATGGGACGAATGTTGGACGAGGATTTGATCTATGAAATTCTTTCTGTGGTGGAGGAAATCCCAGAGGGGCGCGTCGCCACATATGGGCAGATTGCCAGGCTGACCGGCAGAGACAGGAATGCGAGACTTGTGGGGAGGGTTCTTGGCATGGCTGAATTTTACGGGGAATATCCCTGCCACCGTGTGGTGAATCATGCGGGACGCCTGGTTCCCGGATGGAAGGAACAGGCGTATCTGCTCTGCCGGGAGGGCGTCCCCATGAAGGATGATTCCCATGTGGATATTAAGAGCTGCCGGTGGGAGTGCTAGGAGGAAGGAGCTTTTGTGTGAATAGATTCCACCGGGAAGTCCCCCGCCCTATTTCTGTTTGAGTAATATGGCGCTCCCGTGGAGATCGGCCAGAGGGATGGCCATCAGTCCTTGCTCCTGGCAGAAACGGCGCAGGGCTTTTCCAGCGCCTGGAAACTGGGCGCTGTTGTAGTCGTGGATCAGGATAGCGCCGCCGGGGACCAGTTTGGGCCAGAAAGCCAAAAGGCCGGAGTAGGTCGGCTCATAGAGATCCGGATCCAGGCTCACGAAAGCCAGGGGCGGCAGGTTTGGGGGCAGAGTTTCTGGGAAGCGGCCTTTACAGAAGACGGCTTTTTCAGGGTGGGGAAGGCGTGCCAGGACTTGTTCTTGGCTGGTGTCGCTAAAGTCTTTGGCTGAGGCTCTTGTGTGGGAGGCGAGCCTGCGTTCTGTTTCCACATCGGCGGGGGGGAACCCGGTGAAGGTGTCAAAGAGGTAGAGGGTCCGATCGGGGAAGAGACAGTTTAATTCTGCCGCAAGGGCTCCCTGATAAACGCCAAGCTCGGCGACGGCTCCAGGGAGATTTGCGGCGTTTATCTCTTGGGCCATGAGACGGATTTGGGCAAGACGCAGATCCATGCGTTCTCGGAAGGGATTCAGGGTCTCTATGGGGCCGCCGTATCCAAGGGTGCGGAGCCTGGACTCGATGGATGCTGCTGCCTCTCGGTTAAGGACAGTGATCCATACCAGGTCCGGGGCCAGAGCGGGAATTTTCTCTGGGGCGACGACGGGGACGCCGTCCAGCCTGGTTCCCTGTTTTTGGGGGTCGCTGTCTGCGAAGGCCATAAGGGTTTTGTCTGCCGGGAGCCATCTGGCGGCCATCCGGCCGCCTTGTCCGCTTCCGAATAGAATGATCTTCATAGGCTCTCCTTTTTTTGAAATTATGCAACTTGGACAAAAATTTTCCTGTAATTTTCGAGTTAATACCATAAATTTAGAGAAATTTCATTGACGGAATCGGCAAAATGAACTATACTGATTCCATAGACTGCGGTATGTTTATGGATTTTTACGATGGGAGCCGCAGGGGTCTTCGTTGGGCCCCTTTCCCATGAGGCCTTTGAGCCGGTCCATGCCGGTGCCTGAGAGGAAGACCAGCTCGCTGGGATTTCCGTTTAAATCTTCTCCTTTCAGCCGGAGCAGGTTGGCGGTCTCATAGTAGTCGATGGGAAGTTCCCGGCGGAAGGCTTCGCCGGTTTTCTCGTCAATCACTTCGACGGTGACAGTTGCTGCGTGGATTTCGTGTAGTTCCATGGGATTACCTCCTGATCTTGATGAATTTATTTTATCATTGGGAGAGTGGTGGGGCAAGAGGTTTCGGACATGTTGCGGTTGTTGCAGGTATCAGGGGCTTGTCGGTCACAAGGGATGTTGCATCTGCTGTGAGGAAGGTGGCCGCAGAGTGTCCCGGAATGTTGTAAGTTGTAGAAGGAGGGTATGGAATGATCAAAAAAGTACTGATTATCAATGGGGCGGAACGTACCATTGTGGTGGACGGGTCTGAGTCTCTGGCTCAGGTACTCAGGGACCGTCTGCTCCTCACCGGCTGTAAGATCGGCTGTGGCGAGGGCCACTGTGGTGCGTGTAATGTCATCGTGGACGGCAAGGTGACCCGCTCCTGTATCACGAAGATTGGGAAAGTTCCGGATTATGCGAAGGTGGAGACCATCGAGGGGATCGGGACGCTGGAGGATCTTCACCCGCTTCAGGCGGCCTGGGTGGCCCATGGCTGTGCCCAGTGTGGGTTCTGTTCTCCCGGCTTTATTATGAGTGCCAAGGTGCTTCTGGAGAACAATCCTTCTCCCACCAGGGATGAGGTGCGGGAGTGGTTCAACAAAAACAGAAATCTCTGCCGCTGTACTGGTTATAAGCCTCTCATTGACGCTGTCATGGATGCGGCGAAGGTGCTTCGGGGCGAGATGTCCAAGGAGGACTTGATGTTCCTTCCTACAGACAATAAGATCATCGGTACCAGCTATGCCCGTCCTTCCGGCGCCGCCAAGGTGACCGGCCAGTGGAATTTCGGCGCTGATGAGATTAAGAATCTTCCGGAGGATACGCTGCAGGTCGCTCTGGTACAGGCAGAGGTCTCTCATGCAAATATCAAGGGCATCGACTGTTCGGAAGCGGAGAAGATGCCCGGCGTGGAACGGATCATTACTTATAAGGATGTACCGGGCAAGAACCGGATCACCGGACTCATTACGTTCCCCACCAACAAGGGGGACGGCTGGGACCGCCCGATTCTCTGCGACGAGAAGGTGTTCCAGTATGGCGACGCCATTGCCATGGTCTGTGCGGACACGGTAGCGCATGCCAAGGCGGCGGCCAAGGCTGTGAAGGTGGACCTGGAGGTCCTTCCGGCTTATATGTCTGCTCCGGAAGCTATGGCTCCCGATGCCATTGAGATCCATCCCGGCACGCCGAATGTATATTATGAAACCAACTGTATCAAGGGCGAAGATACGGCTCCCATTATGGAGACGGCGCCCAATGTGGTTGAGGTGGAAGCGTACTGTTCCCGTCAGCCTCATCTTCCCATTGAGCCGGATGTGGCTTATGCCTACACGGATGAGGAAGGCCGTCTGACCATTCACTCGAAATCCATCGGTATCCATCTGCACCATGCCATGATCGGCGAGGGCATCGGCGTGGCCCCGGAGAAGTTGAGGCTGATCCAGCTCCATGCGGGCGGTACCTTTGGTTATAAGTTCTCTCCGACCATCGAGGCTCTGGTGGGCGTGGCGGCTCTGGTGACGAAGCGCCCCGTGGCCCTGAATTTTGACATGTACCAGATGATTACTTATACGGGAAAGAGAAGCCCCGGCTTTATGAACATTAAGCTGGCGGCGGACGAGAAGGGTAAGATTCTGGCTCTGGAAGGGGACAATTATATTGACCATGGCCCTTATTCGGAGTTTGGCGATCTGCTCACCATGCGTTTGAGCCAGTTTGTGGGCGCCGGCATGGATATTAAGAATATCCGCAATAAGTCTCAGACAGTCTGCACGAACCATGCTTATGGTGCGGCTTTCCGCGGCTATGGCGCGCCTCAGTCTTTCATGGGCGGCGACATTGCCCTGGATGTGATGGCGGCGAAGATGGGCATTGACCCGTTTGAGTTCCGTGCCATGAACTGTTATAAGGAGTCGGAGGGTTCGACAACGCCAAATGGCTGTAAGCCGGATGTTTACTGTCTGGAGGATCTCTTTGACCTGGCAAGGCCTAAGTACCAGGCCAACAAGGCGTATGCGGAGGAGTTAAACAAGACGAAGAGTGAGGACGGCAAGTATAAGTATGGCGCCGGCGTTTCTCTTGGTATCTACGGATGTGGCCTGGACGGCGTGGATTCTTCGGAAGCCTGGGCACAGCTGAATGCGGACGGCACGGTTACCATTTATAATTCCTGGGAGGACCATGGACAGGGCGCTGACATCGGAACTTTGACTCATGCCCATGAGACGCTCAGACAGGCGGGCTTTACGCCGGAGCAGATTAAGCTGGTTATGAATGACACGGGCCTGACGCCGAACTCTGGCCCCGCTGGCGGCTCTCGTTCGAATGTGATGTCCGGCAATGCGACCCGCGTGGCCTGTGAGATGCTGATCGACGCCATGAAGAAACCGGATGGCTCTTTCCGGACTTATGATGAGATGAAGGCGGAGGGCCTGGCTCTTAAATATGAAGGCAAGTGGGTGGCCACCGGCTGTTCTGACTGTGACATGGAAACGGCGCAGGGCAATCCTTTCTCTGTTTACATGTACTGCATTTCTCTTCCTGTGGTCCGGGTGGAGATGGCGACCGGTAAGGTAAAGGTTGTGAAGTTCACGATGGTTTCTGATTTCGGAACCATTATCAATAAGATCGTGGTGGACGGCCAGGTCATGGGCGCCATCGCACAGGGCATTGGCCTTGCGCTTTCGGAGGATTTTGAGGACCTTAAGAAGCATACCACTCTCCAGAAGTGCGGCATTCCCTACCCCAACGACGTGCCGGATGACATTGAGCTGATTTATCAGACCAATCATCCCCGTCCTCTTGGACCGTATGGTGCGGCCGGCTGTGGTGAGGGACCGCTTGCAGCGCCTCATCCGGCAATCTTAAATGCCATTTATAACGCCACCGGCGCCAGGGTCACGAAGATTCCGGCCCGCCCGGAGGTTGTGAAGGCGGCTATCGACGCTCTGTAAGGAGTGGCAGGGCTGCAAGAAGTATCATGACGGGAAGCTGTTGTAAAAGAAAAGTCATTTAGATGTTTGGTCCGTCCGGCGCTCCCTGTCTCTGTTTTCGTCTGATAGGCAGATTTTGGAGGTTTTGTGAGCTTGTTATGAGCACTTGGCCAGGGTTTTTCGAGTCTTAGTGCTTTTGCGATAGGGTGGTCTGTCCCGCTGACTGATTTCTATGGAAGCAGCGGCAGACCACAATCGGCGGCGAGGCAAAGCCAAAAAATCAATGTGGATAGGAACAGCGGCAGGGAGTGTCGGGCGGATTCGTAGACTTGACTGTTTTTAAAGGTTTATTTTCACAAGGGCTGTCTTTTTTCGGTACAGGAGGTTTTCATGGAGCGGACGAAGCAGGTGGTGGGTAAGCATTATCGGATGAAGCAGGCGTTTGGGCAGGAGGAGCTGCATGAGCGGGAGGCAGTCTGTACCAGGGAAGATCCGCCCGGCTGTCAGGCGGCCTGTCCGCTCCGGATTGACATGCGCCAGGTGTGTGCTTATGGGGCGAAGGGAGATTTCCGGAAGGCGGCGGCGGTGATTCGGACAGTGACGCCGTTTTTGTTCCTGTTGTCGAAGCATTGCGGCGGGGCCTGTCAGGAAGGCTGTAAGCTGGCGGAGCTTGGGGACGGGATCCGGCTCCCGGCGCTGGAGCGGGCCTGTGCCCTCTATGGGGGCTCCGGGAAGGTCAACCGGTTTATGCTTCCAAAAAAGGGGGAGCGTCTGGCCGTAGTGGGGGATGATTTGTTTGCCCTGGCCTGTCTGTGGGAGCTTGGGAAGAAGGGCTATGAGGTGTTCTGGTTTACGGCCTGTGGTTCTATGAAGGAGGTTCTTCTGGGATGGGGGCTTTCGGAGGAGGAAGCGGCGGCGGAGCTTTCGGCTTTCTCTGGCCTTCGGATTGAGATAAGGAAGCAGGAAGCTCTTTCTGAGGGAGTTCTTTCGAAAGAAGCTTTGGAGCCGGAGCTTTTGGAGTTTGACGGGGGCATTGTGTCTCCTTTGGCCGGCTGGCCGGAGATTCCGGAGGGCTTTTTTATGGTGGAGCCTTTGGAGGGCGTGGAATGGATTCTGGCCGGGGCGAAAGCTTTGGCTCTCTCTCTGGAGCGGTATGTACAGAGGGTCGGTGCCGGGGAGGCGGAGCGGGAAGGCCGAAAGAAAAGCGGCCTCTTTGTGACCATGGACGGAGTGGAGGGCTCTTTGGCCCTTGTGGACCGGGAGCATGTGACGAAGGAGGGGGCAGCGGCAGAAGCAGGGCGGTGTATCCAGTGTCAGTGTCTGGAGTGTGTCAAGGGCTGTGTTTACCTGCAACATTTTAAGCGGAATCCCAGGGCGGCCATCCGGGAGATCTATAACAATATGTCCATTGTCATGGGAAACCATATGGCCAATGGCCTGATTAATGCCTGTGACGAATGCGGCCAGTGTCAGGCGGCCTGTCCCAATGGCTTTGATTATCCGGATGTGTGCCGGATTGCGAAGCGTACCATGGTGGAGACGGGGAAGATGCCTCCCTCTGCTCATGAGTTTGCCCTTTTGGATCAGGAGTTTTCCAACGGGGAGGCGTTTCTTGCCAGGGGGGAGCCTGGAAAGGAGCGTTGCCGGTATCTCTTTTTCCCGGGCTGTCAGGCGGCGGCGGTGTCGCCAGATACGGTAGAGGCAGCTTATCTGGACCTTCGCAGGCGGCTTTTGGGCGGGGTGGGGCTGGTCCTGGGCTGTTGTGGGGCTGTGTCGAAATGGGCGGCCAGGGAGGATTTGTCCCGGCGGGCCTTGGAGCAGTTTCGGGATTCCTGGGAGAAGATGGGGCGGCCCAGAGTGATTTGTGCCTGTCCCACTTGCAGGAAGGTGTTTGAGGAGATTCCAGAGATGGAGACAGTGGGGATCTGGGAGGTTCTTCTTTCTCTGGGGCTTGAGCGGAAGGCTTTTGGGACTGTGGCCATCCACGACGCCTGTGGCGCCAGGGGAGATGAAGGGACTCAGAGGGGCATCCGTGCCTTTGTGGAGGCTCTGGGCTGTCAGGTGGAGGAGGTTTCTTTTGGCGGGGACCTGTCTCCCTGCTGTGGATATGGGGGCCTTTTGCGGTATACCAACCGGGAGGTGGCGGAGAAAAAGGCGGCTTTTGCCGCAGGCCGGACGGACGGGAGGCTTCTCACTTACTGTATGGCGTGCAGGGACCAGTTTTCCCGGGCTGGTGCAAATTCTTATCATATTTTGGAACTGGCCTACGGGGTGGAGCCCGGGCCGGTGCCGGATCTTTCGGCGAGAAGGGGGAACCGGCTGAGGTTAAAACAGAAGTTGCTGGGTGAGGTGTGGAAGGAGTCGTTTGTGATGGAGACGGAGGTTCCTGTGTCTTATGGAGAAGGCGTGGAGGCGTTGATGGAGGAGCGCATGATTTTGAAGAGCGATGTGAATGCGGTCCTACAGGCTTATGAGGCTTCTAAAGAAGCGGTGTATGATGAGACGTCAGGTCGACTCTCAGCCTGTCTGCGGCTGGGAAATGTGACTTTCTGGGTGCGCTTTGGGAAAGATGAAAAAGGCTACACGGTATATGGCGCTTACAGTCACCGGATGACGGTGGATTAGGAGGGGACATGGCGGAGAAAAGTTATTATTCGGTTGACCCTTTGGGGAAGCTTTCTTGTGCGAAGTGCAGGGTTTCTCTGGTGAAGGGGAAGGCCACCTTTGGTTATCTGGGCAATGCCTTTCCTGTGGAACTCCCTGTCTGCCCTTCTTGTGGTTATATTTATGTGCCGGAGGATTTGGCCATGGGGAAGGTGCTCACGGTGGAGCGCAGTCTGGAGGATAAGTGAGTGGATTTGGGGCTGGCCAGGGGGCGGGGGGATGTAAAATTGGCTCTCATCCCGGAGGCCGGTCTTTGACAAAGCGATTGTTTTCGCTGGCAGGTCTGGGGCCGCCGGGACGGGTTTTGGACCTTGGGGCCGGATTGGGGGAGTCGGTGCGATATCTGTTGGCGTGTGGTTTTGAGGCGGAGGGGATTGACCTTCTGGCAGGTGTATGGCCGGATTGGGGCGTGCGGTTTGGGGATATGCGGGCGCTGTCTTTTCCGGATGAATGTATGGATGTCTGCCTGGCGGAGTGTAGTGTCTCTGGCTGTGGCGGCGGGCCGGCGGCTCTTGGGGAAGCGTTTCGGGTCCTTAAGCCCGGAGGGAGCCTGCTTCTTTCGGATGTGTTTTTCCACCGCGCAGGAAATGGGGATTCCTGTACAGTGAACGCCCCTTCTCTTTCGATGCCAGGGCCTCTTGGCATGGACTGCTGGAAGGATGCCTGGAAGGATGCCGGCTTTGTCCTTAAAGGTCTGGTGGACGAGACGCCGCTTTGGCGGGAGTTTTTTCTGGAAAGCCTCTGGAATGGCAACGCGGACCTTTCCTGTGCTCCGTTTTTTAGGGAGGCAGGCAAGGCGGGGTGCGGTTATTTTCTGGCCTGGCTTTTGAAGGGAGGAGACCATGGAGCTGTTTGACCGGATGCTGGAGCTTTCCGGCCAGGGTTTTTATTGTGCGCAGATTCTTATGATTCTGGCGCTGGAGTCAGAGGGGAAGGAGGACGGGGACCTTGTCCGGGCCATGAGCGGGTTAAACGGGGGCCTTGGGTTTTCGGGGAATGTCTGCGGCGCCTTGACGGGCGGCTGCTGTCTTTTGGGCTATTTTCTTGGGAAGGGAGAGGCGGAGGAGCTGGAGGACCCAGAAGGGGCTTTGGTGATTCGGGAGTTTGTGGATTGGTTCCGGGCTTTCACAGAAGTGTCTTACGGGGGCTTTGCCTGTGAGGACATTCTGGAAGGGAACCCTTCGAATAAAATGAAGCGGTGTCCGGAGCTGGTGGAAGCTGTGTTTTTGAAGTGTATGGAGCTCCTTTTGGAGCATGGGGTGGTTTTGCCGTGAGATTTCGTGGGCTGATTGCGGCGGCAGGGAGGTCCAGCCGCATGGACGGGTTTAAGCCCCTCATGGAGTTAAACGGGTTTCCTATGATTCAGATGACGGTTCAGAGTCTTCGCAATGGCGGGGTTGGGGACATCACGGTGGTGGTTGGCCGTCTGGCGGATGAGATGCGGAGGGTGCTGCTGCCTCTTGGCGTCACGGTGGTGGAAAATGCAGATTATGGGGTGACGGACATGTTTGCCTCTGTCCGCATGGGCCTTTCTCACATTGTGGAGAGGGGAGAGCCGGAGGCTGTCTTTTTTCTTCCGGGGGATATTCCTCTGGTGTCGCCGAAAACCCTGGAAGCTTTGAAGCGGAGGGCTTTGGGGGCGGCAGCCGGGACGCAGGTGCTTCTTCCTCTGGTGGACGGGAGGACGGCTCACCCGCCGGTTTTTCTTGGGGACGGTGTTTTTGCAGTCCTCGGATATTATGGGGAAGGCGGACTTCGCGGTGCTTTTTCTTCTATGGCCACGGAGCTTGTGGAGCTTTCCGAGGACCAAGGCGCCCTTGTGGATGCGGATTTCCGGGAGGATTTTGAGCGGCTTGGGGCTTATGCAAAGGCTCATAAGGGAGTGTCGGTAAAGGTCTGTGAGCGTCTTTATGAGGAGGCGCTCCTTCCGGCTCCTGTGAGGCGGCACTGTCTGGCGGTGGGGAACCTGGCCGGCTGGATGGCGGAGCGTCTGGTGGAGAAAGGCGCTTGTCTGGACGTGGAGCTTTGCAGGAGCGGGGGATTTCTCCATGATATCTGCCGCCTTTCTCCGGATCATGAACGGGCGGGAGGCAGGCTCCTTAAAGAAATGGGCTTTGAGGCTCTGGCGAGGATCGTGGAGGGTCACAGGGGCTTTGGGGCGGAGCCGGAATCAGTCTGTGAGGAGGGGGTTTTGGTGTGCCTTGCCGATAAGATGATTTTGGAGGAGCGCCGGGTTTCTCTCAGGGAGCGGTATGGACGGGCCCTGGGGAAATGTCTGGAGGAGAGTTCGGTGAAAGAACGGATTCGGAGGGACTTTGGGATTTGTCAAAGGCTGTTGAATGAATTTGAGGTGATGACAGGTGAACGGCTGTGAACAATATATTTATATGAATAATGCAGCGACTTCCTGGCCAAAGCCGCCGCAGGTGGCGAGGGCCATGGCAGAGGCAGTGGAGGCACTCCCCGGGGCGGCCAATCGAGGGGGCCTTCGGGATTTTGACGTGTTTGGGGAGGTGCGGAGGGAGCTGGCTTTCTGGATGGGGATTTCCTGTCCAGAGCAGATTGCCCTGGGCTGTAATTCTACCTGGGGTCTCAATCAGGCGATTTTTGGCTATCCTCTGGAGGCGGGGGACGTGGTTCTTTTTTCCGGGGCGGAGCACAATGCGGTCCTCAGACCTCTTTTCCGGCTGGAGCAAAAGGGGATCCGGACGGTGGAGGTCCCGGTGAATGGAGGCGGCCGGCTGGAACCTGCTTCCTGGGAGCGGGCTGTGAGGGAGTATGGCCCGAAGCTCTGTATTTTTACCCATGCTTCCAATGTGACCGGGGCGGTCAATGATGCCAAGGCTTTGACGGCCATAGGGAAGACGGCGGGGGCGGATGTGCTTTTGGATTTGTCTCAGACCCTTGGCTGCGTGCCGGTGCGGCTTTCGGACTGGGGGGTGGATATGGCGGCGTTCACGGGCCATAAGTATCTCCTTGGCCCTCAGGGGACGGGGGGCCTGTATGTGAGGCCGGGACTTTCTCTTTCCTCTCACATGGTGGGCGGGACCGGCGTGATGAGTGACCTCAAGGATATGCCGGCTAAGATGCCGCTCAGGCTGGAGGCGGGAACCGGGAATGAGCCTTCTTATCACGGCCTTTTGGCGGCTCTTGTCTGGGCCAGGGAGAATTCGGCCGAGGAATCGGACTGGAGGACAGTGTTTGGGAAGCTCACGGAGGGGCTTTTGGGTCTTGGATGTCAGGTGATTGTGCCGGGCGGGGAGACGACGCCAGTGGTGTCTTTTGCCATACCTGGGGTTCCTGCGGGGGAGGCGGCTGACATTTTGATCGGGAGCTATGACATCATTCTTCGGGCCGGGCTCCACTGCGCGCCTGACATTATGAAAGACATTGGGATGGAGGGGGGAACGCTCCGGCTCAGTCTGTCCCGATTTACCACAAAGGACGAAGTGGATGCCGTGCTTTCGGCTGTCCGGGACATTATGGAAAGCGGCGGCGTATGAAGTATCGGTGGATGAAAACGGAGAATTGTTTTTCCGGGGCAAGGACCTTTGAATATGAGTTTCCCATGGCCGGGGAGGAATTTCTTTCCTTTCTGGAGGGGTGGGAGGTCCGGGTCAATCGGAAGTTCCGCCGTCCGGTCTTTTCGGCGACGCGGGACGGGCTGGAGATGAAAGGTATCCTGGCTTCTCATGTGGTTAAGGTCAATTTTACGGAAGCGGGATGGGAGCAGGAGAAGGAGGAGTTGGAAGCATGGCTGGAGGGAATTGGGCCGGAAGGCGGCTTGGAGTGACGAAAAGTGTCTGCCCGGAATGCCTGCGGGTGGTTTCAGCTGTGAAAGTGGAGCGGGACGGGGGGATTTTTCTGGAAAAATCCTGCCCGGAACACGGATTTTATTCGGCGCTAATCTGGGAGGGGACGGTGGAGAGCTATGAGGCCTGGGGGCGCGATTTGCAACCGGCGGACCGAATCCTGGCGGCGGGGCCAGTGGAACGGGGCTGTCCTTTGGACTGTGGTCTGTGTGAGGAGCATGAGCGGAGGGGGTGCTGCGTGCTTCTGGAGGTGACGGACCGGTGTAATCTCCATTGTCCTGTCTGTTTTGCCCAGGCGGGAGGGGGGATGGATGTTCCCATGGAGGAGCTGGGACGGCAGATGGACTATCTTATGTCCCACGGGGGCCCTTTTAATCTTCAACTTTCTGGCGGGGAACCCACCATGCGGGACGACCTTCCAGATATCATCCGCATGGGAAGAGAGAAGGGGTTTTCCTTTTTCCAGCTCAATACCAACGGCCTCAGACTGGCGGAGGAAGCGGGGTATGCGGAAAGGTTAAAGGAGGCGGGGCTGTCCTGTGTGTTTTTGCAGTTTGACGGGTTTCGGAAGGATACGTATCTGGCGCTTCGGGGGAGACCTCTGTTTCCTGAGAAGGAGGCCGCCATTGATGCCTGTGAGCGGGCAGGGCTGGGAGTTGTCCTGGTCCCGGTCATTGCTCCTGGGCTCAATGAGGATGAGGTGGGGGCCATTCTCGACTATGCCCTTCGCCGGATGCCAGTGGTGCGGGGAGTCCATTTCCAGCCTATCAGTTATTTTGGACGGTGCAGGGAGGCGAAGGAAGGCTATCGGCTTACCATTCCTAAACTGCTTTCTCTGATGGAGGAGCAGACGGGAGGGAATATCCTGGCCGCTCATTTTACAGGAGGGAATGCGACGAATCCTTATTGTACGTTCCAGACCAATTATCTGAAGCAGGAGAATGGGACGCTTTCTCCCATGGTCCACGGGACGGCCAGGGCTTATGCCACTTCAGAGCAGGCCAGGGAGTTTGTGGCCAGACAGTGGTCCGGGCCGGATATGCCGGCGGAGGAAAGCGGCTGTTGCTTTAGGGAACCGGAGGACGGTGGTTGCTGTTGTGGGGAGGACACAGCCCAGAGGCAGTTTGACACTTCGTCTCTGGATGAGTTTCTTGTGAAGCTCCATAATAATACCTTCGCCGTGTCGGGCATGCTGTTTCAGGATGCCTGGAACCTGGATTTGGAGCGGCTGCGCCGGTGTTATATTTTGGAGACGGACAGTCGTTACGGGATGGTGCCGTTTTGCGCCTATAACGTGACAAGCCGGGAAGGAAGGACGTTGTACCGATGAAGTTATCTGCGCTGGAGCTTCTGGTGAGAGAGCAGGAAGGAACCGGGCGCCTGACCAGAAGGGAGATTGAAGCGATACAGCTTCGAAAGCTGAACGGGCTTTTGAGGCGGGAAAAGGAGCGGGGCGGTTTTTACGGCAGGCTTCCTGAGGGGCTTTCTTCCCTTTCGGAGCTTTCCCGCCTGCCCTTTACCACAGAGCGGGACCTGAGGGATTTGGGGAATCGGATGGTACTTCTCAGTCAGTCGGAGATTGACCGGGTCCGGACGGAGGTAACCTCAGGAACGATGGGGCCGGCAAAGCGGGTTTATTATTCGGCGGCGGACAATGAGCGAACGGTTTCTTTTTTTGCGGCCGGGCTTTCTGAGCTGGTCGGGCCGGGGGAAAGAACCATGATTTGTATGCCTTTTTCTGGGCCCGGGGGCCTGGGGGAGCTGATTGCAAAGGCTATCTGTCGTCTGGGGGCTTATCCTATTCCTGCCGGAATCAGAAAAACTTACGGGGAGCTTCTGGGGATTCTGGAAAAGGAATGTCCGGAGACATTTGTGGGAATGCCGGTTCCTCTGCTGTCTCTTGTGCGTCTAATGCCGGAAACACCTTTAAAGCGTGCTCTGATCAGTGCCGACGCCTGCCCGGAGACGGTAAAAGGAGAGATTGAGACGAGGCTTGGAAGCAGGCTTTATCCCCATTATGGCTCCAGGGAAACGGGGCTTGGCGGGGCAGTGACCTGTCCGGCTTTTTGGGGTATGCACCTCCGGGAAAATGATATCATTGCAGAGATTGTGGATGAAGAGGGGAAGGTTTTGCCGAGAGGAGAGTGGGGGGAGCTTGTCATTACGACCATTCAGGCAGAGGCCATGCCCCTGATCCGCTACCGGACCGGAGACCGGACCCGCCTTCTTCCAGAGAGATGTCCCTGTGGGAGTGAACTTGTGAGACTGGACACAGTGACCAGGTTGAAACCAGGCGGTGTTTCAATGTATGAGCTGGACGACCTGACTTTTCAGATTCCGGAGCTGATCGACTACCGGGCGGAGCTTGTGGATGGAACTTTGTATCTGGAAGGGTATGTGAGCCGCCTGGAAGGGAATTTCCCGGAGGAACTCTGTGGATATCCGGCCCGTTGGAAACTGAAAATGATTTCTATGGAGGACGTTCCTTGTTATATGGCAAAGCGGAAAATCCGATAAACAATCGGGCTTTCACTGATTTGGAGGAAGGGTGTATCATGACAGGAGTCATTTTTGATTTCAATGGGACAATGCTTTTCGACGAAAAATTTCAAGAATTATCATGGAGAAGCTTTATTGGCGAGAAAGCCGGACGGGAGATAACAGATACAGAATTTCAGGAATACATTCATGGCAGAAACGCGGATGTTTCATTGCCATATTTTTTGAAGCGGGACCTTTCACGGGAAGAGGTTATAAAACTGGAAGAGGAAAAAGAAAAAATATACAGAGATTTATGTCTGCAAAGCGAGGATTTCAGGCTCGCTGACGGGCTGCCTAAATTTTTGGACCTGTTAAAAAAGAGGGATGTACCTATGACGATTGCCACTGCATCAGGGTGGAATAATGTCGAATTCTTCTTTGACCATCTTGGCCTTGGCAAGTGGTTTCCTATCCATAAGGTTGTATACAATGACGGAACCGTCCCTGGAAAACCAGAACCGGATTTGTATTTGTTGGCGGCAGACAAATTACAAAAGGACATCCGTGACTGCGTTGTATTTGAAGATTCCATATCAGGAATTGAATCAGCAAAAAGAGCCGGTGCAAAAACAATTATTAAAGTGGATTCCATGGCACAATCAAGAATGAGCGATGATGTCGCAGGGAGCATTAAAAATTATTGTGATATAGATATGCTGCTCGAATATGTAGGAATGGGCGTATAACCGGAATTGCGAGAAACACTTAAGGCGGTGCCGGAAAATATGGCGTTCATGCGGATACAGGACGAATTTGCCACAGTAGGGAGAGAGGGGCGGTTCTCCCACCCCCCTTACAATAAAGCTAATTTTCGCTATATTGATACTTTTTTAATGTTCTCCCTGTGATGAGACAGATAAAACTTCCGCTTATTCCGAGGATCAACATCATGAGTGCGGCGCCAGAACCTTTCCCTGTGCCAAAGAGAGTTTTTAGGATTGGCAGATTACCGTATGCCATCATAAACGGTTCGCATATTTGATCTATCATAAAACCACCGAGAAACAATCCGATGGGAATCGTAAAAAATTGAAGGGTATTGCGGCAGGCGTAGACTCGCCCCTGTAGTTCCACAGGAATGGTAGTCCTGAGAATCACATCTAAATTTGCATTCATAACCGGTACAAGAACCCACCCGATCATCTGCCCGATGCACCATAAAACCGGTTCTCTGGAAAATGCCAGCAAAAAATTTTCAGTTCCCAGGGAAAACAGCATGGTCAGATAAATGACCCTCACCCTGTTTTTCGGTTTTGGAAGAACAGAGACAATCAGGCTGCCAATGATCATGGCAATGCCGGAACAGGATGTGACAATTCCCAGAACGGAGGAGCCGCCTTTTGGATTGGGAAGCACATAGCCGGGCAGTGCTGCGTCGAAGGCGGAAGCCACCAGATTCACGCCGGACATAAATAAAATCAGTGACATGATAAGGGGATTCTTCCTCAAAAATATAAGCCCCTCTTTGGTAAGAACCAGTATGGGTTCTCCTTTACCATGTTTGCTTTCTGGGATTCTGATAAAAAACAGCAATGCTGTAAAGGCAACGAGAAAGCTTCCAAGATCAACCGCTATCACCCCGTTAAGCCCTGTAAACGAGTACAGAGACGTGGCGATCAAAGGATTTAAGATCGAGTTGAGGCTGTTTGACACAGAACGAAGACCGCTGGTCTTCTGATAATGCTTTTTTGGCGTAACAAGTGTCATGGCCACCTCGGAGGCAGGCTGCTGGACGGTATTCATTAACCCCGAAATTCCGTTCAAAACATATAAATGCCATGTCGCCAGACAGTTTGTCCGAAACAGTACAAATACCGTAATCGTACATATTGCGGCAAATACGTCACAGCCAAGCATGGTCTTCTTTTTGTCAAAACGGTCTGTCAATGCCCCGGCAAAGATACTCATCGCTACATATGGCGCATAAGAGCATATGGCAAGGGCCGCCGTACCCAGAGAGGACCCCGTCTTTTCATACAGCCACAAGGTCAGCGCAAATCCCGTCATGCTGCTGCCAAGCTGAGAGATGCTTTGGGTGCTCCAGAGTATAAAAAAATCCTTCAATTCAAACAATTCACTTTTTTTAATAAATTTCATTTCTTTGCTCCTTTTGTTTTACTTATTTCTTAAACCAGAAGCAAAGACTGAGGATATCAGCAGAAGCGATTCCTCCATGCAGTCTCCTCAGACTCTGCATGGAGCTTTTGCAATGCAAAGTGTCATGGTGCCTCCTTTCGTGGGTTTACACTTTTCTTTCAAACCATACCACATCATTATAAACAATTCATGGCAAATGGGCAAATATTTTTTAAAAGCCTTGTAATCCGTTTATGATTCCCTCAGGTTTTGTGTTATAATGTTTTATAGGGTTTTTGTGGTTGCGAGGAAGAGAAAGACATCTGTGTGGGAAAAGCTAAGATAAAAATCAGAATTTCAGGAGGTACATAACGATGAAGGACATGATTGGATACTGTGGGCTGGATTGTGAAACGTGCGACGCATATCTTGCAACAATCAATGACGACCAGGCGCTTCGTGAGAAAACCGCAAAACTGTGGGCTGAGTTAAATGATGCTCCCATTCTGCCGGAACATATCAACTGTGAAGGCTGTCGTGTTGAAGGAATCAAAACGGTATACTGTGATAGTCTCTGTGAGATTCGTCAGTGCGCATTGAAAAAGGGAGTGACAACATGCGGCGACTGCCAAGATCTGGAAAAGTGTCCGCCTGTTGGAATGGTCATCGCAAATAATTCCTCTGCTTTAAAAAATCTGAAAGGATAGATTACATAGAATGTTAATATGCGTTGCTTGTGGCAACGGGCAGTTTCCCACATAATAGTGATAACGACAAAAAGAAAAGAGGTTATCCCTAATGCTGAACGAAAACATAAAAGCGATCAGAAAATCAAAAGGACTTTCACAGGAAGAGCTTGCCATCAAGCTGAATGTGGTGCGGCAGACCATCTCTAAGTGGGAACATGGATTGTCGGTTCCTGATTCTGATATGTTAATTTCCATATCAGAGGCGCTGGAAACACCTGTAAGCACTTTGCTTGGGAAAACGGTTGTTGAGTCAAAAGTTGATGACTTAAAAGTGATTTCCGAAAAACTGGAGATTATAAACTTACAACTTGCACAAAAGAAGACTGGGAAAAGAAAAATACTTCACTGGCTGTTTCTCTCATTGTGTGCGCTCATAGTAACAATCTCTGTGGTTTTAATCGTATTAAATAGTTCTTATTTGGGCTGGAATTATGATGACCCTGAAACCGCCGTTGTCGGAGTGGCCTTTCACGCATTTGAATGGATGTTTGTCAGATTGGCGCCGATTATCTTTGTAGGGGCAATCGCTGGCATTTTCTTGACAGGGAAGAAAGCATAAAACTGCTCTACTTTTATGGAGGATACATTCTATGAGACAATGGACGGAAGCGATCATTGATAAGCTGGAGCAAAAAGAAGCCTTGGTCTGGGTCAGTATTTTAGCCAGCTCCGGTTCCACACCAAGAGGGGCTGGGGCAAGGATGCTGGTCTTTGAGGACGGGCATTCGGAGGGGACCATCGGCGGCGGCGCGGTGGAATATGCGGCCCAGAATTACGCCAGGAAGCTCTTGGAGGAGAAAACCTCCGGTACGGTGGGGTACAGTCTGAAGAAAGATGACGTTGCCAGTCTGGGAATGGTCTGCGGCGGGGACGTGAAGGTGTATTTTCAATATTTGAAGGGGGAAAAGGAGCTTCCTCTCTTCTGTTTGCTGAGAGAAGCCTGTCTGAAACACGAAGATTCCTGGCTGGTGCGGCGGTTTGAGGGGGACCAGGTGACGGCCATGGCCCTTTTTGACAGAAGGGGTCTTCATTTCGGAGAGGGAATTTCAGAGAGGGACCTGGAGGGGCTGTTAAAGGCAGGAGCCGTCTACCGGGCCGGGGAGCCTTCCTGGTATGCGGAGCCGGTGGGCCGGGCGGGACGTGTCGTGGTATTTGGCGGCGGTCATGTGTCTCAGGAATTGGTTCCGGTGCTCGCCCATGTGGGATTTTCCGTGGCGGTGTTCGAGGACCGGCCGGAGTTTGCGAAGATGGAGCTTTTCGGGGGAGCAACAGAGACGATTCTCGGGGATTTTAAAAATATTGAAGCATCTGTCACTTTGAAAGAACAGGATTACGTAGTCATTATGACCAGGGGACATCAGGCGGATTTTGAGGTGCTTTCTCAAGTGCTAAAGCTTCCGCTTTCCTATATCGGGTGCATTGGAAGCCGGAAAAAGATTCAGGCGACAAAGGAGAGGCTGTCAGCGCTGGGCTATCCGGATAACGCCTATGACCGGGTGCATTCCCCCATCGGCCTTGCCATCCGGGCGGAAACTCCGGCGGAGATTGCCATCAGTATTGCGGGAGAGCTGATCCAGCATCGGGCAGAGGCGGGAGACTGCTTATGAAAACAGGGGCGCTGATTCTGGCTTCAGCCGATTACGGAAGAGAACTCCTGGAGCGGGGGGAGGCTCCGGTCTTTTTTCCCATGCATGTACTGGACGGCGTAACGGTGATTAAGAGGGAGATCGCTGTCTTGAGGAGGGCGGCGGTCTCCCCGATTCTGGTGCTCACCGGACATGAGGGGGAGGCCCTAAAAAGCCATCTGGTCCACCATCAGGTGCTCTGTGTGGAAAATTCTGATTACAGGAGGCAGGAGTGGGAGGAGACGCTTCTCGCCGGTCTTTTGGAGGCTGAAAAACATATGGACCGGATCCTGGTGATTCCGGCGGAGTATCCAGCTTTTTCTAAGGAGCTGGTTTTGGAGCTGTTATCCTGTAAAAAGCCGGCTGTGCCTGTGTATGAGGGAAAGGAGGGCTGGCCCAGGCTCTATGTGCCGGGGCGGGAGAGGGAAGAGGTAGAGAGGATTCCTGTGGAAGACGCAGGATGTGTCCTTTCTCTCCTGGAAGAAAACGGGCTTCTGAGGGCAGAAGCGTATATGAGACGGCAGCGGGAGTCCAATGCGCTTGGGTTCCGGTTTCGTTTGGTTCTGGAAAAAGAGAATGAATTTTTCGGGCCGGGGGTTTATGAATTTCTGAAACAGGTCGATGCGGCCGGTTCCATCCAGGCCGCCGCCGCCCGGATGAACATGTCCTATTCCAAGGGCTGGAAAATGGTAAATCAGGCGGAAAAGGAGATGGGCTTTTTGTTTCTGGAGCGGAACAAGGGCGGGAAAAACGGGGGAAGCTCCATGATCACGGAGGAGGGGCGTCTGTTTCTGGAGCAGTATCATGAGATGGAAAAAGCCTTAAAGCAGGCCGGGCAGAAATTTTTTGAGCAGTATTTCAGGGAATATCTGTGAGCAGGCGTTTTGCAGGAAAAACAGAGGAAACGAAAGAAACAGGGCAGTTGAAGCTTAAAATATCAATTGAACATTTTGGGCTTTTATGTTAAACTATGGAAGTGCGGGAAAAAATGAATCTCTTCTGGTCGGAGGATTCATTTTTTTCTGTTAAAAAAATGAATGAGAGGAAACGGATACATGAAGTCGATCAAATCAAAAATTCAGATCAGTATGCTGGCGGCGGTTCTGGTTGGTTCCATACTGATCGGAGTTATCACAGCCCTTTTAAACGCCAGCGGAATTGATGATATGATGGCAAAGACGCTGGGGCCCACTGCGCAGATAGCGGCGGACGCAGTCGAATGGCGGATGGATAATTACTGGACGGCACTTAAGGAGGCGGCGGCCTCTGATATTTTCCGGGAATCGGAGCCAGAGGCTGTAGAGCTTATTCCCGTCCGGGAGGAGCTTGCCGTACGTAACGGATTTCTTTATACGGGCAAGATGGATGCCGACGGTTTTTCCTCTACAGGCTACAGCTATGCGGAGGAGGACTATTTCCAGCAGTGCAAGGCGACCGGGGAACCTTACATTTCCGATATTATGAATGACGGCGAGCAGATGATTTTTCTGCTGGAAGTCCCTATCATGTCAGACGGACGTTTCGAAGGCGTGGTATATGGCGGGATCAGTGCGGATTTCCTCTCGGATATCGTGGTTAATCTGTCTATGGGTACCGATGGGGTGGCCTATGTGCTGGATAAGCGGGGAAATGTCATTGGCCACAGGGAGCGTTCTGTGGTGGAGGAGGGTTCCAATATAATCGAGACTGCCAAAGCGGATTCCAGTGTGGCGGATGTGGCGGCGGTAAATCAGCGCATGATTCAGGGAGAGGCAGGTTTTGGCTCCTATAATTTTTACGGCGACAACAAGTTTGTGGGATTTGCCCCCATTGGCGGAAATCAGGAATGGAGCATTGCCATTGAGGCCAGCCAGCGGGAATTTAAGTCTACGCTGGACCGGAGCATCCTGCTTACGATCTTGGTTGTGGTATTTGTCGTGATCGCCACCTTCCCTGTGGCGGTAAAGGTGGGAAAATCAATTTCCGGTCCGATAGGGGCCTGTGTTGCCCGTCTGGAAAAGCTGGCGGAGGGCGATCTGCATACGCCTACACCTGTCGTACAGACCAGGGATGAGACTGCGGAGCTGACGAAAATCCTGGATAAGACGGTCCGGCGCCTGAATGATGTGGTGCAGGACGCATCCCACCATTTGGAGAAAATGGGAGCGGGCGATTTTTGTGAGGAGATTACCCGTACATACTGGGGAGACTTTGCGGCAATTGAGACGTCGATTCGGGCCATACACAGTTCTCTCAGAGACATACTTTTCCATATCAGTAAGTCTGCCGGCACGGTGGCAGTCGGCGCCAGCCGGGTGTCCGACGGAGCTCAGTCTTTGAGTCAGGGAGTTACGGAGCAGGCCAGTGCGGTGGAAGAGCTTTCCGCAACCGTATCCGGCATTGCGGAGAATGCCAGAAAGACCATGGCATCGGCAGAAGAAGCAGGGTATTTTGCGGAGCAGGCGGGCGCTCAGCTTGGAGTCAGTGTAGAATATGTCAAAGAGATGAATACTGCCATGGATAAGATTTCCAATTCTTCCACAGAAATCAGCAAAATTATTGATACGATTGAAAATATCGCATTCCAGACCAATATTCTGGCCTTGAATGCGGCCGTGGAGGCGGCACGGGCGGGGAGTGCCGGAAAAGGCTTTGCCGTGGTGTCCGACGAGGTGCGCAATCTGGCTTCCAAGTCTGATGAGGCTGCCAAGGCCACAAAGGAACTGATTGAGGGTTCCATTGCCGCCGTTGCCAGGGGAGAGCAGGTGGTAAGCAAGGTGACGGAATCTCTGTACAAAACCAGTTCGATTGCAGAAAACCTGACAATAAAAATGAATGCGGTGGTAGAAGCCGTGGAAAATCAGACGGCTGCAATCTCTCAGGTCACAGAAGGTATCGGCCAGATTTCTTCCGTTGTGCAGGATACTTCTGCAACTTCGGAGAAAAGCGCCGCCACTTCGCAGGAATTGTCGGACCAGTCTCAGCTGATGAATAATCTGGTAGGTAAGTTCCGCTTAAACTAAGGATTGCCAATTAAAAGGTACTGTAATATCTTGCAGTACCTTTTTTCTTTTACATGCGCAGATGTTTCACGTGGCAGGAAACAAATTTAATTTCCCTGGCCGATGGTTCCGTCATAAAGGCTTGCAAGCTGCTCTTCTGTCAATTCCACATGATAAAAGAGACGGAAGAATTCGCAGACCTCTTCGTCCACGTCAAAACCGAGAGCGTCCGGATACATCAGACCGGAGAGCCAGCGGATGCCGATCAGACGGTTGGGTCCCGGCGGGCGGTCTACCCAGCTGAATGGTGCATTGGGCGTCCCGTAAACCTGCCCGTTCTGTACTGCTTTCAGGGAAGAAAAATCCGGGTCGTTCAAAATCCTGTCTGCCGTCTGTCTGCCGCTGATGCTGGACTTGGGTTCTCCGTTGACGACGATCACGTCCGGATCCCAGGCCAAAAGCTGTTCCAGGGAGATCTGGGCCATGGCCCCGTCTCCGAGCTCCAGCTCTGCCACATTTATGGCGCCTGACCGGTCAATGAACTGGGCACGGGTGGAGCCGGCAGGCGGTGTCTCCATGGCGTCCTCGCCGTTGCCGTAATACATGCGAACCCGTTGTTCTTCCGGAATGTCCATGGCGTCCACTTCCATGAAAGTGCGTTCGGCGTAAGCTGCCAGCTTCTCCGATTCTTCTGGCGCGCCGAACCATTCACCCATGAGTCGGTAAGCATTTGGCGTGGCTTCCAGGCTGTTGTCCACCATGACCACCGGGATGCCGAGACTCTCGTATAACTGGTCTGCCGCATCTATGGTGCCCTCATGGATGGCGTCCACCACAAGGACCACGGAGGGGCCGGCAGCTATCACCGCCTCATAATTGATGGCGTCCCCCATCCCGAAATTGGGAAGGTTATGATAGGCTTCCGGGATGATGGTTTTCTCGATGTCGTTGAGGGCATAATTCCAACCCAGCATTTTGTCAGGGACTAATGTGTACAGATAAATCCCGGCAGTAGGATCTGTGGGGAAAATCGTCTCTACAGAATCCGGGAGGATCACCGTCCGTCCGGCCATATCGGTGATTTCCCGTCCAGTTACCGGTTTCCCGGCTTCAGCCGTTTCCTGTTCCGCTTCCTTCGTTTTAGCCGTTTCCGGCGGTTTTTCCGTCTTCGCAGGAGCGGCATTGGAGGCGGACGGTGCGTTTTCCGGCTTTCCGCAGCCAGCCCCCAGGGCAGTTAACACCGCCAGAATGAGGACAAGACGGAAGGGGTGTTTCCTGTGCTTCATAAGACACCTCCTGTAAAGGTAAAATATAAGTTTCATAGTCCGCATTTTTATTTTCGTAAAAAATATGGGAACTCAAGAAGTTCCGGCTAAGTTGACACAATATAGGAAATATGATAAATTTTAAATGTATATTTACAAGCGATTATTTTTTGAAAAAATATCGAATTCTTAGAAAAACCATAGCATGTTTTTTCGTTGATGTCAAGCAAAAAGCCGGCAAATCATGCAGACTGGAGCGTGTGTCCTTGTCAACCGATGGTATGAACTGTGGACAAAGGATTCTCGTAAAGAAGAAGAGAGACAGAGGGGGAGTCAAAAGATGAAGAGATCCGGCATGACGGTGCAAAAGCAGGAGAGGGAGAAGAATCGGGCCATGGTACTTTTGCTCTTGTTCTTTTTTTTGGTCTGTGCGGTGCTGGTTTCTTTCTGGATCGGCTATTATCCTCTTTCACCGGGGGAAGTCGTGAAGGCCTTTCTCTCTCATTTTGGCTGGCAGGGGAATGTTTCCGACCAGGCAGTTACCATCTTTTGGAGCATACGGCTTCCCAGGATTCTTTCCGCCTTACTGATCGGAGCTTCTTTGTCTGTGGCCGGCTCCGTCTATCAGAGCATGTTCCGCAACCCTTTAGTCTCTCCGGACATTCTTGGCGTTTCCTCCGGCGCAAGCCTTGGAGCGGCTTTTGCAATCTTAAACGGGGCCTCCGGCTGGATGATTCAGGTCTCTGCCTTTACTGGCGGAATCCTGGCCGTGGCTTCTTCCTATCTGATCAGCCGGAAATCGGCCCATTCTCAGACCTTAAGCCTGGTACTTACCGGTTCCATGATCATGGCGCTCTGCAATTCCGGCGTCACCATGATCAAATATGTATCTGACCCCAATGACGTTCTCCAGCAGATCACTTTCTGGCTCATGGGCAGCCTGGCAAAAACAAATATGGAGTCTGTTTTCTGGAGCATGGGACCGATCCTCCTTGGCCTGACTGTGATTCTGGCATTCAAATGGAGGCTCAATCTTTTGACTCTGGAGGATGAAGAGGCGCAGAGTCTCGGCATCCATGTGCGGTATCTCCGCCTGGTTTTTATCGTGGCCTCCACCTTGATCAGCGCAGCGTCTGTCTGCCTTGGAGGGCTGATCGGCTGGGTGGGCCTGATGATCCCCCACATGGCCAGAGCTCTGGTGGGGGCTGACTGTGGGAGGCTGATTCCGGCCTGCGGGATGCTTGGGGCGGTTTACCTGATTTTGATGGACGATCTGGCCCGCTCGGTCCTGTCACTTGAAATTCCAATCGGCGTTGTGACCAGCATCATGGGAGCCCCCTTTTTTGTATATCTGATCATTAAAAGGAAGGACGGATAATTATGCTCCTGGAGATCAAAAATTTATGGGGCGGGTATGGCTCTCGCGATGTGGTAAAGGGAATTACCTGCCAGGCGGATGCGGGGGAAGTTTTATGTGTCCTGGGGCCAAACGGATGCGGTAAGACGACATTGTTTCGACTGTTGCTTGGCATGATCTCCCAGTCGAAAGGGGAAATATATCTGGACGGAAAAGCAGCCGGAGGACTTCCTCCCAGAAAGCGGGCAAGACTGGCCGCTTACATTCCGCAAAACCACACTCCTGTTTTTGCCTACACGGTTTTGGAATTGGTGGTTATGGGGCGGGCTTCCCATTTTTCTGCCGTGGGAGCGCCCCGTAAAAAAGATCGGGAGCTGGCGATGGAAGCTCTTGAAAAACTGGGGGCGGCTCACCTTGCAGACAAGCCCTATTCCTCTTTGAGCGGAGGACAGAGGCAGCTGGCCTTAATTGCCAGAGCCATCTGCCAGTCGGCAAAAATTTTGATCATGGACGAGCCGGCGGCCAATCTGGACTATGCCAACCGTCAGCTGCTCATGGACGTGGCCCTGGAGCTGGCCGGGAAAGACTACTGCATCGTCATGTCCACCCACAGTCCGGAAAATCCTTTTTCCGTGGGGCACAAAGTTTTGATGATGAAAGAGGGGAGACTGGCAGCCTTTGGCGTGCCGGAGGAAGTGATCACGCCAAAATCCCTGGAAGATATTTACGGAATTCCCATGGACGTGGTGTCCGTAAAGGACAGGTGTGGTACAAAACGGACCATCTGCCTTCCGGTAAAAGCAGCCGGTCCAGAAGGCAGGGACGAGGCTGCGGTCAGTTTTGATCGTAGGGAAAAGGAGGCGCATCATGACTGAAACGGCAGGGCATTTATTCCTCACAGGAGAGATGGGGATTGGGAAATCAACCTTGTTAAAGAAGCTTATGGCACGGACAGAGGGGCCTGTGGGCGGATTTTTTACGGTAAAGTCAGAGCAGGTATTTCCGGGGCGCTCTTCCCTTCATCTGCTCTCCCTGAAGGAGCCCCTCATACCCTCGGCCTCCAACTTTCTGGCTTTCTGTGGAGAACGGAAGGAAGAAACCGCCAAACGGTTCAACCGGCTTGGTCCCGCGGCTCTCACCGCTGTCAAAAATCCCGGCCTTCTGGTGATAGACGAGCTTGGGCCCCATGAATCGGAGGCGCTGTTGTTTTGGGAAGCCGTATTTCACGCTCTTGACGGCCCTGTCCCGGTCCTTGGCGTTTTGCAGAAAGCGGCTTCTCCATTCCTTGAAAAAGTCCGTTCTCATCCCAGGGTGAAAGTCGTGGAAGTGACCAGAGAGAACCGGGATAAGATGATGGACTTTTTACAGGATCATGAAAAGGTCTTGATGAAAAGCGGCAGTTTATGATATGATAAATATTTGTAGCGGATCGTGAGGACAGACAGGATAAAGGCTTTTATGGAGAGGTAACGTGAAAAGGATCATAGTGATCGGCGGAGGAGCCGCCGGGATGATGGCGGCCATATGGGCAGCGGGGCCAGGAAATACCGTGTTTCTTCTGGAAAAGAATGAGAAGCTGGGAAAGAAACTTTTTATCACGGGGAAGGGCCGCTGCAATGTGACCAATGACTGTGATGTGGAAAGCCTTCTGGCCCATATCGTGACCAACCCCAAATTCCTTTATAGTGCTTTTTATGGCTTTTCCAGCCAGGATATGAAGCGTTTTCTCACGGAACGGGGCTTAAAATTAAAAACGGAACGGGGGAGGCGGGTGTTTCCTGTCAGTGACCATTCCTCCGATGTGACTGCCTGCCTGACAAAAGAGCTTTCCAGGCGGGGGGTAAAAGTTCAGCTTGGGGAAACTGTGAAGGAGCTTCTGACAAAAACTTCTGTGGCAGAGGGGGCTTTGGAACAGAAAAATATCCCCCGGATTGTGGGGGTCCGCATGGCAGACAACACAGTTTATGAGACCGATGCAGTGATCGTTGCCACAGGGGGCCTCTCCTATCCATCCACCGGCTCCACAGGGGACGGGCACCGATTTGCAGAGGAGACGGGACATCAGGTGACAGAGTGTTCTCCGGCGCTGGTACCTTTTGAGTCGCCGGACAAGTGGTGTCAGGCGCTGCAGGGGTTATCTTTAAAAAATGTGAACGTGACCATTTACGATGGGAGGAAGAAGCTTTACGAAGAATTCGGTGAGATGCTTTTCACCCATTTTGGGGTCAGCGGACCGGCGATTTTAAGCGGAAGCAGTGTGACGGCAAAGAGGATCAAAAAGGGGCCTCTTGTGCTCTCGATTGATTTAAAGCCAGCCCTTACGAGGGAACAGCTCGACCGGCGGATTCGAGGGGATTTTGAGAAGGGGAAAAACAGACAATTTCAAAATTCTTTAGGCGGGCTGTACCCGTCAAAGCTGATCCCGGTGATGGTGGAGAGGAGCCAGATACCTCCAGAAAAACGGGTCAATGAGATTTCCAGAGAGGAGCGGGAACGGCTGGTTTCTTTGACGAAAGCGTTTACCCTGACTCTCTCGGGGCTTCGGGGCTACCGGGAAGCGATCATTACTCAGGGCGGTGTCTCAGTGAAAGAGGTGGATCCTTCCACCATGGAATCCAAACGGGTGCAGGGCCTTTATTTTGCCGGAGAGGTGTTGGATTTGGACGGCGTGACCGGAGGCTATAATCTTCAAATCGCCTGGTCTACAGGATATGCGGCAGGGAAAGGCGCCGGAGAAAAGCCATGACAGCAGGAAATGCTTATTGTCCTGGTGTGAAGAAAAAATAAGGAGAAAAATATGAGTACCAGCATAGCCATTGACGGACCGGCCGGAGCCGGGAAAAGCACGATCGCAAGACTTGTGGCAAAAAAGCTTCATTTTATCTATGTGGATACCGGGGCCATGTACCGGGCCATGGGGCTGCATTTCCACAAAAGAGGAATTGCTCCGGATGACGAGGCGGCTATCAGCGCTGCCTGTAAGGAGGCAGATATCTCCATTACTTATCAGGACGGAGTCCAACAGGTACTTTTAAATGGCGAGAACGTGACGGAGTATCTTCGGACAGAGGAGGCGGGAAAAATGGCCTCTGCCACTTCTGGATATGCCGATGTGCGGGAAAAGCTGGTGGAGCTTCAGAAAAAGCTTGCCGCGTCTGAAAATGTGGTCATGGACGGTCGGGATATCGGAACAGTGGTGCTTCCGGGAGCTGATGTGAAGATTTATCTGACAGCCAGTGTGGAGACGAGGGCAAAGCGGAGATTTTTGGAGCTGGAAGAAAAGAAGATTCCCTGTAAGCTTGAGGAGATCGCCGCAGATATTGAAAAACGGGATTATCAGGATATGCATCGGGAACATTCCCCTTTGAGGAAGGCAGAAGATGCCATCTATCTGGATTCTTCTGACATGAGTATCCGCCAGGTATCGGATGCCATCATCGATGCACTGATGGAGAAATTGGCAAAGAGGCGAGTTCCAGACAGAAATCTAGAGGGTGCTTTGGAAGAGATAATCAAGAAGGAATGCGGTCAGATATGAATGTAATCGTGGCAGCGACAGCCGGTTTTTGTTTTGGCGTAAAACGGGCAGTGGATACTGTCTATGAACAGGCAGGAAAAGAGACGGTGCTGCGTCCTATTTATACCTGCGGTCCCATTATCCACAATGAAGAAGTAGTGAAAGATCTGGAGGAGAAAGGCGTTAGGGTGCTGGATGAAGAAAGGATTGGGGAGTTTTCCGGCGGGACAGTCATCATCCGCTCCCATGGGGTAGGGCGTCAGGTATATGAGCAGCTTGAAGAAAAAGGCTTCCAGGTGGTGGATGCCACTTGTCCCTTTGTGAAGAAGATCCACCGCATTGTTCAGGAGGAATCAAAGCAGGGCAGAACCATTGTGATCATAGGAAATGCGAGGCATCCGGAGGTAAAAGGAATCCAGGGATGGTGCAGGGAGAAGGCTTATGTGGTGGAGACTCCAGAAGAAGCGTCAGAATTGACCCTATTAGCCGGAACTAAGTTGTGTATTGTGTCACAGACGACATTTAATTACAATAAATTTCAACTTCTTGTTGAAATAATATTAAAAAAGA